>JAAZIH010000250.1 GCA_012800995.1 Chloroflexota bacterium | reverse complement strand
TTGAAGAAGTTCGCTATGCTAACCCAAACCTTCTTGAAGTAATCGCGAATGGCATGGCGAGGCTTTTCGGTCCATTGCCAAAAACGTTTGCCCCATTTGCGTAAAAACCTTATCACCCCAGCTTCAGGCGGTTTTCGGTAATAAACCATACCCTCCCAGGGGTCTTCGTCAAACAACTTACGCACCAGATAACGCACCAAAAGGGTGAGCACAGCATAAGCCGGCGCTGCAAGGATGACACCCAAAAGGCCAAACATTTGTCCGCCCACCAAAGCGGAAATCAAAATCGCCGCGGGGTGTACGTCCAGCGCTTCACTCATCACAGTTGGGGTAACAAGGTGATCCAAAATAACATCAATAAACAAAGAAACGCCCAAAACAAGCAACATGTAGACAAAAGGTGTCAATCCAAATGGCGTTGGGCTTTGAATCAGCGCGCCAATCGCGAAACCCACCCAGCCAATAAAGGCACCCAAATAGGGGATGAAGCGCCCAAAGCCGGCAATCACCGCCAACAAGAAGTAATAGGGCACACCCAATATGCCCAGCAAGGTGGAGTAAACGACTATGGCGATGAGAACCACAGTGAAAGTACCCCGCAAAAAGGCGTTGAAGTTACCCGATATTTCCCGCCCCATTCGGCGGAGATCATAATTGAATTCCTGGTTTTTAATGTTCAGGAAAGGTTTTTTCTGACTGCCAGATTCGGCGGTAATAAAAAATGAAACAAGAATAACAGTAACTATATTGAACAAAAAGCCACCCACAGAACCCAGCATTCTGCCCATGTTCTTAGTGATTTCACCAACCAAAGGCTGAATAAATTCGTTGATTTTTTCGGTAATAAATTTGGTGTTAACATCCGGCGTTTTGAATTCCAAAGGACCAACATGAACCGTCTGATTAGACAAACCAGCCAGGAAATCTGTAAGTGCTCCCACATTATCTTGCAAGGTCTTAAACAAGCCCGTAATCTGCCCTACCAAGCCTCGTCCACCACTAAACAAGCCCCAAACCAACAAGCCAAGGATGATTAAATAAAGCAAGGCTGAGGTGAGCTTCCAGTTCAATTTGGTATGTTTGTTTATCCAGCGCACCAAAGGCTGTACTAAAAAAGAAATCAACAAGGCAGTGAGGAAGAGCTTTAAGTAATTGTTGTATTTTATCGCCAGGGTTAAAGCGCCCCCTAAAAGGAGTACAATCACGACCAGCTTTACTGGCCAGCCCCAGGGAGGAGAAATCGCCCCACGGTTTGAACGCTTGCTTTCTTCATTTGATGGCGTGGTTTTTTCTCCGGATTTAAGTTCTTGTTTATTTGGGTTCATGGATTCCCTTTTCTCTTTTCAGCCATGTGTATGCTGACTAAAACTTCCGCATATTCATTTTATCAAAAAACCAACGATTAACCACTTGAATCAATACATAAAAACAGCTTTTGGCATCATAGGGAGCATATCTGATAAATGTTTTACAAATCTGCAAGTGAAATTGGAGTAACAAAGCAAAGCAAATTGTCTTATCAAGAAGATTATGCTAAATCACGGTCATCATCACAGATAAACGGGTAAAATTAAGCAGAGTAAAAAGAAAAGGAGTGCCCTATGGAATATCGGAATTTTGGAAAATTAGGCTGGAGAGTTAGCGCGCTTGGGTTTGGCACCATGCGTTTTCCTGTCATTGATGGCGACAGCAGCCAAATTGATGAGCCAACCGCGACAAAAATGGTACGTGACGCAATCGACAGTGGCGTTAACTACATTGACACCGCCTGGGGCTATCATCGTGAGCAGTCCGAACCCTTTGTGGGGCGCGTCCTGGCGGATGGCTATCGCGAACGCGTGAAATTGGCTACAAAAATGCCTTCGTGGCTGGTCAAAGAAGCTGCGGATTTTGACAAACATTTCAACACTCAGCTTGAACGTTTGCAAACCGACTACATCGACTGTTATCTCCTGCACGCGCTTAACAAACGCTATTGGGATAACTATTTGAATCTCAATATTTTTGACTGGCTTGAGAGAAAGAAAGATGAAGGAAAAATCCGCGCGCTTGGTTTCTCGTTCCACGACAGTTACGAAGTTTTTGAAGAAATCGTCAACGGCTACGCGCACTGGGATTTTTGCCAAATCCAATACAATTACGTTGATATTGAAGAACAAGCGGGCGTAAAAGGGCTTAAACTCGCCGCGGATAAAGGACTGGCAGTAGTTATTATGGAACCCTTACGCGGTGGCGGATTAGCAAGCCCCGTTTTGCCGCCCAGTGTCGCGGAAGTCTTTGCCCGCTCAGAACACCCTTGGTCGCATATCGAATGGGCACTGCAATGGCTTTGGGATCAGCCTGAAGTTTCCGTGGTGCTTTCGGGCATGTCCACCCCCGAACAGGTTGAGCAGAACATTCAATTCGCCAGTCGCAGTGGCGTTGGCAAACTTCGCGACCTTGACCGTCAGCTTATTAGCGATGCCCATCAAGCCATGCGCGCTTGTAGCCCAATTCCTTGCACAAAATGCGAATATTGCCTGCCTTGCCCGCAAGGCGTGCGCATTCCTAACATCTTTGCGATTTACAATGACGCGATGATGTTCAATCTCCAGGCTTACGGTCAGCGCAATTACGGTTTTTCGGTACCGAAGGACGGTCGCGCGGATCAGTGTATCGAGTGTGGGGCTTGTGAGGCGCTTTGTCCGCAGCAGATTGAGATT
>JAAZIH010000046.1 GCA_012800995.1 Chloroflexota bacterium | reverse complement strand
TTCCTGGGCAACCATACGCTGAAGCAGTTGGGTGTTTGACATTTCAAGCGAAAAAATAGCTACATTGCGCTTAAGTCGCATGCCAACGTGTTTGGCAATTCCTAAAAGAAAGCCGGTTTTGCCCATGCCTGGTCTTCCAGCGACAATTATCAGGTCAGATTTTTGCATTCCATCTAAAACCAAATCTACCGAGCGCAAGCCTGTTTCAAGACCACTAATACCTTCGGTTTTTAAGCTGGCTTCCTGGATGCGTTCCGAATAAGCTTTGGCGACATCCACGAGAGGCACCAAATCGCGACTGTAGCGATCCTGGCTTACACCAAACACAGCTTTTTCAGCTTCTTCAATGACAGTTTCGATGCCCAGGTCTTTTCGATGGGCGATTTTTGCGATTTCGTTGGCTGAGCTTAACAGACGGCGACGTATGGCAAGGGATTTGATAGCTTCAGCATAAGTCTCAGCATGCAAAGAGCTTGGCACAAGGTTTGTGAGGCTGATCAGGTAGTCCATGCCACCACTTTCTTCGAGTTTACCCGCGCTTTCAAGTTCTTGTTTGACGGTGATAATGTCAAAGCTTTTGTCAGCTTGGAGCAAGCGTTTGAACGCGTCCCAAATCCATTCATGGCGGTGAATGTAAAAGTCTTTTGAATTGAGTTTGGGCGAAACATCCACGAAAGCATCAGGGTTGATGAGTATCGCGCCGATCAGGGCTTCTTCAAGCTCGCGGTCAAAGAGTTGGGTTGGGACGAGACTTTCGTTTTGTGTGGTTGATATTTGATCGCTCATGGTATGCCTTCAGTCAGTTGTTGTTGATGGTTGGTCCAAAAAGTATATCATCGATGTCGAGGTCGTCATCACTGATATCATCATCAATCTCGTCAATATCGTTTAACAAATCATCAGCACTTATTTCGGTTTCCAATGTTTTGGGAGGAGCATCGGTCATTGGTTCCAGGTTATCGGAATCTTTATTCAGGTCGAGTGTGGATAAGAAATCACTAAAGATGGAAAGATCATCGGTATCAGAAAGGTCATCTTCAACGGGCTCAGCAGAGAGGTCATAAGGTCGTCGGTCTTCGGGCTGGATAGCAGCGGTGCTCATGATTTCTTCTGAAACGAAGATTGGTACACGCGCGCGCACAAGCAAAACAAGAGCGTCTGAAGGACGGCAATCTATATTGACCTGTTTACCATCCATGAGCAAGACGAGCTGGGCGAAGTATACATCTTCTTCAATGGATACAATTTCGACACGAATAAATTGAGCGCCAAGAGAATGAATAGTGTTGAGTAGAAGATCGTGGGTTAACGGGCGCGCGGTTTGTACACCTTGCAGAGCGATGGTCAGCGATTCGGATTCAAAAAGACCAATCCATATGGGCAAATAACGTTCGCTGTTTTTATCCTTTAAGACAACAACGCGATCCTGGTTAGTCAGGCTAACTCTAACGCTGTCAATCTCACATTCTGTCATCTTTGTCATAAATCACCAATCCTGGAAATCAAAAAAGCTCATTCTGATTCTAACACGCCCGCGGGCTTTAATCATCTCAATTTTAAAGCTTGTTTCTTTTCTTCTTCTTTTTTTAGTTGAGAATTGTAAGGTGGATTATCGCTGGATAACAATAATCTTAAATTTGCACAAGAATTTTTAACATAAAAGATTTCTTTCGGCTATAATAACAGAACAGACATTATTTGACATTCCTCAAGACTTAAAGGGGCATGAAGATACCAAATCGTGGTATAAGAAACAAAGGTTTATAAATTGAAAACGAATGATTTATCAGTTTTATTAATAGAAAGTAAACAAAGGCTTAAAAACACTTTTGCTTCAGATTTGGAGACAAAGGGTTTTGATGTTGTTCATGTGGGAAGTGGCAGCGAGGCATTGGAGCTTATTAAAGAAGACATGCCAGATGTTGTCGTGATTAACGCCATGAGTTTGCGTACGAATGGTTTGCGCATTACGCATTGGATTCGCAGTGCTTATCCTGATTTGCCAATTATTTTGATCATTGCTGAAGACGAAGCCATTAACAAAGCGCCCCAAGCCAATATTTTGTTACGTTTGCCTTTTACCGCGCAAAAATTGGTCAACCGCTTGCGGTTGTTCAGCAACGCCGCCCATAAACATATCATCAAAAAAGGTCCTCTCGAGCTCAACATCCAGACTTGCGTAGCGCACTATCACGAAAAAGAAGCTCACCTCACCCCACGTTGCTCCGATTTGTTACGGGTAATGATGGAAAAATCGGGTAAGATTCTCTCCCGTGAAGAACTTTTTAGTCGTGTATGGGAAACCGATTACACCGGTGATACACGAACTTTAGATGTACATATCAGTTGGCTACGCACCGCGCTGGAAGAAAACCCACGTCAACCTAAACTGATTCAAACCATTCGGGGAATCGGTTATCGCCTTAATCTGTAGAAATCCATAAAAGAAAAGCCCCGCTATTGCAACAGGGCTTTATTTTTGTTTTAAGAGGGATTCTAACCACCCACACCCAATACAAGTGCAAGCAACAAGCCACCGGCAATGACGCTGCCAAGCTGGCCTGCGGTGTTAGTGCCCATGGCATGCATGAGAATGAAGTTGCTGGGATCTTCGTCCAATGCCATCTTAGCGGAAAGGCGTCCGGCCATAGGAAATGCCGAAATGCCACACGCGCCAATCAGCGGGTTGACCTTGTTCTTTGTTATTAATGCCATCAACTTACCAAAGAGCAAACCGGCGATCGTGTCGACAACAAAAGCACCTAAACCTAAAGCCAGTACCATAAGGGTTCTGAGATTCAGGAAGCTGTCTCCAGTCATCGTTGCACCAATTGACAAGCCCAGGAAAAGGGTGGCGATGTTGATGAGCTCGTTTTGTACCATCTTGCTGAGGCGGTCCACCACCAGAGCTTCGCGCAGAAGGTTACCTAACATCAGGGCTGCCATCAGTGGCGCGGCATCAGGCGCGACCAAGGCAACCAGAATAGTAACCAGGATGGGGAAGATGATGAGCGTTAAGCGAGATACAGGTTTGGGGGCATATTCCATGCGAATGAGGCGTTCTTTGCGAGTGGTCATCAGCTTCATGATTGGAGGCTGGATGATGGGAATAAGGCTCATATAGGAATACGCCGCTACGGCGATGGGGGCAATGAGCTCTGGATCAGCCAACTTGTTGGCTACGAAAATGGCAACTGGGCCGTCAATCGCGCCAATTGAACCAATAGAGGCAGCATTTGGCAGGTCAAAACCAAGCACAATGGCCAGTAAAAGTGTAAAGTAAATACCAAATTGACCTGCTGCGCCCAACAAGACCAAACTTGGTTGTGACAAGAGCGGACTAAAGTCAATCATCGCGCCGACACCGATAAAGATGAGCAACGGGAAGAGCTCGGTTTTGATGCCGGCATCGTAGATGACTTTCATAAAACCAACTTGATTACTCATACCCAGGTTGGCGAGCAAAGCGCCAAAACCAATTGGCAAGAGCAATACAGGCTCGAAGTCTTTGGCAATGGCAAGGTAAATCAATACCAGGGCAACGACAATCATGACTGCGTTTTTCCAGCCAAATGCCATAAAGCCTTTGCCAACTTCAGCAATTAATTGCGTAAAATCCATCAGTGACCCTCCTAACCTTGCCAGCTTATAAGGGCTTCGCCGTGTTTAACTAAATCACCTTCACTAACATGAATGCGTGCCACAACCCCAGCGCGATCAGCTCGAATTTCGTTCTTCATCTTCATTGCTTCCAGGGTTAAAAGTTCCTGACCTTCTTCTACGCTTTCGCCTTCGCGAACATTAATCGCTACGATAGTACCCGGAAGAGGCGCATTGAGTGTGTTCGCGCCGGCTGCAACTGCTTTGCGCGGAGCGGGGGCAGGCTCAGCTGCGGGGGCTGCGACTGGTGCGGACTGGACAGCACTTGCCACGGGAAGAGTGTCTGCTTTCTCTTCGGGCCAAAGCTGATATTGTACACCGTCAACTTCAGCGATGACCGGTCGTGCGTGAATATCCTGAATGGTGACTTCGTAGATTTTTTCTTGAATTTCAACCTTAATTTTCATTAGTTACGTCCTCTGTTTCTTGATAGCAATTGTTGGGCGCGACCCGTGC
>JAAZIH010000249.1 GCA_012800995.1 Chloroflexota bacterium | reverse complement strand
TGGTATTATTTTGACAGAATGCAAATAAACAACAAGATTACCATTATCGAAGGACCAACTCCTGAATTTGAACCTGTGAATCAAGAGGAGGGTTTTCAGATTCCCCATCCCTGGGTACTTGGTGTCCTTGAAGGACCCAATTACTACCATACCGCCTTCACCTCCTTGCGCACGTTTAACAGCCAGCTCTTACTTGAACGATGCGAAAACGCCTGGGCAGCTGATGTGCCCATGTATCTTGTTTATCGCGATACAATCGGCATTCAACAATCCACCCAAATTATGGCCGCGCGCGCGATAAAAACCGATGAAGGTGAAATCATCCAGCTTTGGGTACGCAACGGATATGACGCGAAAAAATCTGATATTCCTGCAATCCCACCTTATCGTGATGATAACGAATAGTTTCCTTTCTCTGATTCATGACTATTAAAAGCAAAAACACCCACACGGGTGTTTTTTTATACCCCAGGAGGGAATCGAACCCCCAATCCAGGCGTTAGGAGTGCCTTGCTCTATCCATTGAGCCACTGGGGCAAATGTTTGTTGAGTATAACACTACTAAGGCAAATAATCCCAGGGATTAACCGACGCGCCCCCATAGCGTATTTCAAAATGCAGGTGAGGGCCGGTAGAATTACCCGTTGAGCCAGCCAAACCGATCACATCGCCCTGGAACACATTATCGCCACAGCGTACATGAATTTTATCGAGATGCTCGTAAAGGGTTTGAAAGCCGTTACCGTGGTCAATCACCACAAAATTACCATAACCGCCATCCAACCATCCAGCATAAACCACCACACCGCTGTCAGAGGCAAAGATCTGAGAGCCCACTCCGGCACCAATGTCAATCGCGCGGTGACCAGGTCCATAATTGTTTCCGGAAATGAAATGAACGGCTGAGGGCCAAATGAAATAGCCAGACCCAACCAAACCATGTCCAATGATTCGACACGCACCTGGCCCAGAAAAGCCACTGCGCATATTACCCTGATCATCCACAACAACCGCGGCATAGGTTATCTCAGTCAGCATTCGATTACCACCCGGCACCATCACTACCGTTCCGGGCTTAATTTCGGGATTGCTCAGATCAAGATTGTTACCCACAAAGAGCAAAATATCTTCGACCTTTGCACCGTATTTCGAAGCCACTGATTCAATCGTGTCACGGCTTGTCCATTTATGTAAAATACCATCCGTTGGTGGGATTGTGAGGACCTGACCGGGTTTGAGGTTATCAGATTTGTCCTGTAAAATGGTAAAGTTAGCGTAAAGAATAGACTCAACATCCAAATTGTAACGTTCTGCAATCCCCCACACAGAGTCACCGCTTACTACCGTATATTGAATCGCTTCACTGCGATAATTGGTATTTAAATCAGTAGCTGTTTCAGGTTTTCTAAAAAAGCTCGCCTCGACATCTTCTGGTTCAAAAGGAGGCAAAGCGACATCAAGCCCCTCTTGGATTTCAATAGTAGCCAGTTGGGGAGCTTCTTGATACTTCGCCATAGATTTTGCCACGCCTTGTTGCCAGAATGCAAAAAGAACAATGGCAGCGCAAATGACAATCGTCACTAACCAGCCAATAAAACCAAGTAAATGAGGATTTACCGGTTGTTTTACCGGTTTTTGGGTTTCATTCTTTATATCAGTCACAAACTAATTATACCTGATTATAAATCGGTCAATGTATTCAGGAATTCTTCGTTCGTCTTGGTCTTATCCATCTTCTGCAGAATAGCTTCTGTCGCCACCGCAGTATCCATGCCTGCTCCCTGGGGCGGGTTTGAAACCATTTGCAGATACATACGCCGCATTAACCAAACACGCTGCAGTGTTTCTGGATCCAAAAGCAATTCTTCCCGTCTGGTTGATGATTTTTCGATATCAATGGCAGGGAAGATACGTCGTTCCTGCAATCGGCGCGAGAGGTGCATTTCCATATTACCGGTGCCCTTGAACTCCTCATAGACAACATCATCCAAACGAGAGCCAGTATCAACCATGGCGGTAGCAATAATCGTCAAACTGCCACCATCTTCCAAATTACGCGCGGCACCATAGAAACGTTTGGGCGGATAAAGCGCGGAAGGATCCATACCACCCGAAAGGGTACGCCCAGACGGGTTAACGACCATATTGTATGCGCGTGCCAGTCGGGTGAGCGAGTCCATCAAAATGACAACATCATGCCCAATTTCTACTAAGCGTTTGGCGCGATCAAGCGAAACTTCAGCCATACGCACATGTGAACTGGTCGGTTCATCAAAAGTGCTGGCAATAACTTCCGCTTCAACTGAGCGATCCATGTCGGTTACTTCTTCAGGACGCTCACCAATTAGCGACATAATCTGACGGACTTCAGGATGATTAATCGCGATAGCGTTTGCGATTTCTTTTAGAATGCTCGTCTTGCCTGCTTTAGGGGGAGAAACGATCATCGCGCGTTGCCCACCACCAATGGGCGCGACCAGGTTAATCATCCGTGTGGCAAGGTTACCAGAGGCGTGTTCCAAATTGAGCAGTTTGTTAGGAAAAATGGGTGTGAGGTTTTCAAATCGGGGTCGCCGCCGCGCTTCATCTGGGGTTAGTCCATTAACCGACTCTACCTTTAAGAGCCCATGGTGTCGCTCTGATTCACGCGGTGGTCGCACCTTACCTATGACCAAATCACCAGGTCTTAAATCATATCTGCGCAATTGAGCTTGTGAGACATAAACATCATCAGCCCCAATGCGGTAATTTGCGCGCAGAAAACCGATGCCTTCGTTCATAATCTCCAAGACGCCCCCCCGTACTTCAAGGCCTTCTTCTTCACCAAGCCGCCTGGCAATTTGGAAGATAAGCCCCTCGCGTTTTAGACGATTGCTATTGGGGATGTTTAAATCCGCTGCGGCTTTTCGCAGTTGTTTGACTGTCATTTTTTCTAATTCAAAAACGTCCATAGTTTTTCCTTTCACTGAAAGCAAGCTAAAAGACTATTTACCCATGCGTTAATATATGTATTTATTGCTAAATAAAAAGAGTAGATTCATTTATTAAATGGGAATCAGCCATTGGGCTGGATTTTGTAGAGCTTTTTATGATTTCGAGTCTATTATATCATTGCCTAAATTCTGTGCAAGCTTTTTCGCAAGAAAATAGCAGCTTTTGAGCGTTTTTTAACCAGAATTAACCATTAAAGTGTGGAAATTCGCATCAATTCATAGCCCAGACTACTGAGAACAGCTTTACGATTATAATATCAGTATGCGCACGAAACGCTCTCTGCTTCGCTGGATTGCAGCCGGGCTAATTATCCTGGCCAGTTTTTTGGCTATTTCACAGTTAACACGCTATTCGCGCATCCGTGCAAACTTCCCAACAGGTTTAAAAATTGCTGGTATTCCTGTCGGTGGATTGAACTATGAGCTTGCCTCTGACCGTCTGGTTAAGATTTACATGGCGCCTATAGAATTACACTACGGCGAGAATCGCATCCAGGTTCGTCCAGCAACTTTAGGGTATGAGCTTCGCCTGCAAAACATGCTGGCTGCAGCTGACCAGCAACGCACAAGCGAATCGTTTTGGCTCGGATTCTGGAAATATCTATGGAATCAGCCCATTAGTTCTGAAGATATTCCTCTTCAATCCGACTACGATAAAAACCGCCTCAAAGCCTTCCTTGAGACCGAAATCGCCTCTCGTTATAATGAATTCGCTGAACCCCCCATGCCCGCGCCTGGCGAAAGCTACTTTTATCCTGGCAAGGAAGGCACAGCTATTAACTACGACACATCCATTGAACGCATTATCCAATCGCTCAACTCACCCAACAACCGTGTGGCAAAACTCGACATTGTCAAAAGCTCATCCGTTAAACCGGGCATTGAGCTTTTGGATTACATGTTGCATGATATTATTAACAAATCGCGCTTTGATGGCTGGACAGAATTTTATCTGAAAGATCTCAAAAACGGCGCAGTTTTGCACTTTAACCATAGCAAGGTGGGTGAAGAAGAACTTCCGGTCAACATCGCCTATTCCGCATGGAGCACAATCAAAATCCCCGTCTTGCTTTCAGCATTCAAATACCTTGAAGAACCCTATGACCCAATTGTATTGGCTCAGATTGAAGAAATGGTCGAGCAAAGCGATAACGAATCGACAGATTTTGTAGGCAAAAATGTGATTGAGCGGAATTTAGGACCGTTACGTGTCTCAGAAGATATGCAAACACTTGGGCTCAGTAACACCTTCTGGGCTGGGTATTTTGCTTTAGGGTCACCCCTTTTGCAAAACTTCTCAACACCTGCAAATCAGGACCTCAGTTATGACACTGACCCTGACCGCTATGCCCAAACCACCCCACTTGATTTGGGTTTGTTACTGGAAGAAATATACTACTGTGCCAAAGACTATGGTGGTGCTATTCCCCTGGCCTTTGAAGGGGAAATCACACAATACGAATGCCAGCTTATGGTTGAGTACATGGCGAAGAACAGAATTGCTGTCTTTTTACAAGGTGGCGTTCCGCCGGAAACACAGGTAGCCCATAAACATGGCTGGGCGGTTGAATACAAAGATGGATATATGCACACCATGGGTGATGCTGGCATCTTTTATACACCAGGTGGAGATTACATTATCTCTGTATTCATCTTCCACCCTGTACAAGCCATTTTCGATGTGGTTAATCCGATGGTCAGCAATCTGTCAGCTGCTGTTTATAATTATTTTAATCTTGAATAAGCGCGAATTTCATGTATAATAGCCCAACTTGCCCGCGTAGCTCAATGGATAGAGTACCTGACTTCGAATCAGATGGTTGGGGGTTCGAGTCCCTCCGCGGGTATTTTTTATCGGTTTTTCTCGTTAGAGAGCGTAAAAAATAAATAAAACCGCTGTTTATGCCTCATACCGAGCATCTGACGCACATTTTTTCATTGTGTTCTCTGATTTTACAATAGAGAGACAAAGTTCGGAATCGTCAAAAAGTAAACGCTTTCATTTTTACTAATCTTTGGCACAAAAAGTGCATGATAATCAAGGGAAAGCTGTTAATACAGCGTAAAAGTCTATCTAAAACAGAAAACTATTTTAACATTATGACCAGGAGTTCTCATGGCAAAACGGCCAGTCACAACAAAAGCTAAATCAAAATCAAGCAGCCGAACGAAATCAAGTTCCAAAAAACGCGCGCCTACTAAAAAGCAATCTCTGGACTTTAAATTTGACTTTTCAAAAGAAAAAGTCATCGAAGTCAGTGGGATTGTTCTCTTAGTATTTGGCTTTATTAGTTTAATCATGACTTTTTTTGCCAAACAAGGTAGCTTCTTTGCTAAATGGCCAGATTTTTTACTTAAACAAACCGGCATCTTTTCTTATGTCATCCCAATTATCATGATATTAGCCGGTGCCTGGTTTCTCTTATCGCGTTATGAGCAATTTCCAGTCGTCACCATACCCAGACTCATCGGCGCAACCGCGCTCATTTTTAATCTCATCACCTGGTTTCAGTTTTTTCACGCCCCTGATCCTACACGCGCGGTCCCCTTTAAAGGTGGTGGTGAAGTTGGTAAAGCCATATACGAGTGGTTTCATCACGGATTAGGCACACCTGGCGCGGTGATTATGCTCATTGCCTGGCTGCTCATCGCGCTGATACTTCTGGTCAATCTTTCAATGCCTGCCCTTTTAGCCTGGCTGGTCATTCGCTTTAAAAACTGTCACACAAAATTTGCAGCTTTCTTGCGACAACAAGCCGAAATCCAAGAGCAAAGAAGAGCTCACAAAGAACAGTTACAAAGAGCGCTTGATGAACAAACCATCCAAACGCCCTTGCCACTTATTGATAGTAAAGAAGAAATCAACCAACCAGTACCCCCAGTCAAACCAGTTTCAAGCCGACAAGCCTCCACACAAATTGCTGAAGGACAAAAGGCTTGGATATTACCAGAACCCGAAGATATTCTCAGCCCTCCGACTCGCGCCATAAGAAGCGATGAAAGCGATGAAGACCGCGCCCGCGTCATCGAAGAAACCTTGCGCTCTTTCAACGCGCCTGGTACAGTAGTCGAAATCCGCCGTGGGCCGGCCATCACCATGTTTGGCGTTGAGCCTGATTACATCGAATCGCGCGGTGGAAAAACACGTGTGCGGGTGAGCAATATCACGCGTCTGGCAGATGACCTCGCCATGGCGCTCAAAGCCTCACGTATCCGCATGCAGGCACCCGTCCCAGGGAAAGGTTATATCGGCATTGAAGTGCCCAACACGCATACTTCTCTTGTTTCAATGTTAGAAATCTTTCAGAGCACTGCTTTTCAATCAGAAACTTCCGCTTTGCGTTTCGTGCTTGGCAAGGATGTTACGGGTTTGCCTTTCGCATCTGACCTATCAAAAATGCCCCATTTGCTCATTGCTGGCACGACTGGTTCGGGTAAATCCGTTTGTGTGAATGCGATTTTGGCTGGCTATTTGCTCACCCTGACACCTGATCAACTGCGTCTGATGTTAGTTGACCCCAAACGTGTTGAACTGACCGGATACAACGGCATTCCCCACCTCCTGGCGCCAGTCATCACCGAGGCAGATAAGGTGGTTAACGCGCTCCAGCGCATGATGCGCGAAATGGATTTGCGTTATCAGGTCTTTGCCGCCCAGGGTGTGCGGAATATCGAAGAGTACAACCAAAAAGCCCAGTCTGAAGGCAAAAAAGAGCTGCACTATATTTTGGTTGTTATCGATGAGTTGGCCGATCTGATGATGCTCGCGCCAGACGAAACCGAGCGCTCACTCATCCGCCTTGCACAACTCGCCCGTGCCACAGGTATTCATCTTATTATCGCCACCCAACGCCCATCCGCAGATATCCTCACGGGTTTGATCAAAGCGAACTTCCCCGCGCGCATCGCTTTCGCGGTCGCTTCGGGTGTGGATAGCCGTGTCATCCTTGATCAACCCGGTGCGGAACGTTTGCTTGGGCGGGGAGATATGCTCTTTCAGGCACCCGACGCACCAGAACCTGTCCGTTTACAAGGCACCTACATATCTGATGAGGAAATCAACAAACTGACCGACTTCTGGCGCAATCAAAGTGCGCAAGCAGACGCGCCTGAACGTCCCAACCTTATGACAGCAGCTTCCAGTCCACATGCGCCATTGATTGATGACCATCATTGGAAGATTGAAGCGCCCGACCCAGATGCGGATCCGATAGAAGGAGAAGTGATTGCGATGATTCGCAAGGAAGGACGCGCCTCCATTTCAATGCTTCAACGCAAATTCCGCATTGGCTACACCCGTTCAGCGCGTATTATTGAAAAATTAGAAGAAGATGGCATCATCGGCCCACCCAGTCCAAGTGGCACACGCGAAGTTCTTGATTACGGACAGTATCCACCAGTGAATGAAGATTAGCCCTAACAATTCTTCTGGCTTCATGTATAATAACCGCGATGAAAAACACAGAAGAGCATTTTGCGACTGAACAGTCTGAACATAAAAAAATCTACTCCCAAAATGCTTTAATAGCCTTTATACAAAAGTTATGGGACACGCGCTTTATTCGCTTTCTTTTCGTTGGCGTGCTTAATACGCTCTTTGGCTATGCTCTTTATGCTTTTCTTGTATTTATTGGCATAAATTACCTTTGGGCACGTGTTATTGCCATCATCATCGGAATCATCTTTAACTTCTTTACTACTGGTCGAATTGTTTTTAATAATAAAGACAACTGGCTTATCGTGCGTTTTGTGTTAGTCTATGCCGTCACGATGAGTTTAGATGTCTTCGTTCTAAAACGTATGGTTGAAAAAATTAACCTTAATGAGTATCTTGCGGGCGCATTAAACACCATTCCCATCGCCCTGCTTTCATACTTGCTCAATTCAGTTTTCACCTTTAAAACAATCCGACTTTTCAAAAAATCATCCAAGGACAGCTCATGAACAAGATCATCGAATCACGCCCAAAGATAAGCAGCATTAGCGCGGTTTTTCCAGCCTATAACGATGCCGGCACTATCCCCAGCATGGTGCTCACCTCACTCATCGCGCTTCGCCAGGTTACAGATGATTATGAAGTGATAGTCACCAATGACGGCAGCAAGGATGCTACTGGAGCGGTGTTAGAAGAACTGGCATCGCGCTTTCCAGAGCTAAAAGTCATCACCCACGAGACAAACAAGGGCTATGGACAAGCTTTGCGCAGTGGTTTTGCAGCTGCCACGAAAGACTGGATTTTTTACACAGATGGCGACGCACAATACAACCCTCTCGAAATGCCCCGGCTAACAGAAGTGCTAAACGATGATATTGACGTTGTCAATGGCTACAAAATAAGCCGCAATGACGCCTGGTACCGCATATTGATTGGCAGAATTTACCACCACATCGTCAAAATCGCGTTTGGTTTCAAACTGAGAGATGTTGACTGCGACTTTAGGCTTATCCGCCGCGATATTTTTGATAACGTACCGCTTGAAAGCAACACCGGCACGATCTGCCTCGAGATGGTCAAAAAATTCCAGGATGCTGGCTATAAATTCGCGGAAGTACCCGTAAATCATTATCATCGCTCGTATGGTAAGTCACAGTTTTTCAGGCCAAAGCATCTGTGGACTACTTTCAAGCATCTTTCACAACTTTGGTGGAAATTGGTCGTCAAAAAAGAACACCTTCAGAATAAAACACAAAGCTAAAGTACAATTAGCCCATGGATACCAAAAAGTTCAAAGACAAAAGAGTGCTCATCACCGGTGGATTGGGTTTCATCGGATCAAACCTCGCCATTCGGCTTATCGATGCCGGCGCGAAAGTTACTTTGGTAGATAGCCTCATTCCAACGTACGGCGGTAATCTCTTTAATATAGAACCGGTAAAACACCTGGCGCGTGTCAACATTTCAGACGTTCGTGACCCACACTCCATGAAATATCTCGTAGCAAAACAGGACTATCTCTTCAATCTTGCTGGTCAGACTAGCCATATGGATTCGATGGAAGCGCCTGAAACTGACCTTAATATCAACGTGCTCGCGCAACTTCAAATATTGGAAGCCTGTCGCCACTACAACCCTGATATCCGGCTCATCTTTGCCAGCACGCGCCAAATCTATGGACGCCCCATGCAGATACCGGTTGATGAAACACACCCACTCAACCCCGTGGATGTCAATGGCATCAATAAACTTGCCGGAGAGCAGTACCACCGCCTTTATTACGATGTTTATGGTATTCGTTCAACCATCTTGCGTCTGACCAACACTTATGGGCCTCGTATGCGTATCAAAGACGCAAGGCAAACCTTCTTGGGTATTTGGATTAGACGCCTGCTGGAAGGGCAACCCATGCAGATTTTCGGAGATGGCACTCAAGTACGCGATTACAACTATGTTGAAGATGTTGTCGACGCGATGCTGATTACAGCCCTTTCAGATAACTCGTACGGTCAGGTCTACAATTT
>JAAZIH010000045.1 GCA_012800995.1 Chloroflexota bacterium | reverse complement strand
TTTCTACCAACGATTGTTTCAGGTCCATTCGCGGGCGCGCTGGCAGATCGTTTTGACCGCCGGAAGCTGATGGTTTTGGGCGATGGACTTTCATCTTTGGGGGTTCTGCTCATCCTTTACGCGGTTCAGTTTGCAGAGAGCAATATCTGCCTTATCGGATCTGGTGTTTTTCTGTCCGCTTTGTTTTCATCCATGATTGAACCTGCCACCAAGGCGACAGTTTCGGACTTGCTCAGCGAAGAAGACTATACGAAAGCGAGCGGACTGATGCAGCTCGCAGAATCAGCCCGTTTTTTGATAGCACCCGTCCTCTGCGCGTTTGTCATGGCGCGTGGCGGTCTTCGGGCGGTTTTGATTATCGATCTGCTGACCATTCTCACCACAATAGCCGCTGTTTTAGTCATTGCAAAAGGCTTGGTTCCAAAAGAATCCACGAATAAACAAGCCTATTGGCAAAGCCTGCGCGAAGGTTTTGATGCAATCAATCAGAACACGGGTATTCGGGTGCTTGTACTCTTTTTAATTTTGCTGACCTTTATGGTTGGTATAATTCAGGAACTTTCCACACCCCTTGTCCTATCGTTTACGGATGCCAAGACGCTGAGCATGATGATTGCCATCGCGGCTTTAGGCATGGTATTCAGCTCCGTTTTTCTTGGCGCGAGAGAAATGAAAGGACACAAAATGAAGATGTTTTGCATTGCCGCTTTCCTGGCAGGCCTGGGAATGGTCGGTTTTGGCGCTTTGGAAAACGTTCCAGTTATAACAATATCTGGCTTCCTGTTTTTCGCGACACTGCCTTTTATGAATTCCATCGCGGACTTTTTTGTGCGAGTCAACATCCCCAACATCCTGCAGGGCCGTGTCTTTGGCATTCTGGGTACCATCACCAAACTGGGCTACCTCCTGGCGTACGCGCTTTCTGGGTTTTTGTCCGACTTCGCTTTTCGACCGCTTCTCAGTGAAGGTGGTGCGTTGGCTAACAATGTCGGGCGAATTATTGGCGTTGGCAGTGGCAGAGGAATCGGACTGCTCATTATTATTGAGGGCTTTGTGCTCATGATTTCGGCAACGCTCTTGTCTAAAAACAAAGCTTTGTCCCAATTGAAAGGATCAATTAATGCTCAATAAGATTATTCAAAATGATTTGAAAGGGTCAAAACTGGTCAGTTTGACCACGTTTGTATTCATTTTATTTGCAAGTTTTTTGTTAAGTACGGTTGCAATTATTGCGATCAATCTCAATTCCTCTGTGAATGTGTTTTTAGAAAACGCCAAAGCGCCCCACTTTCTTCAAATGCATATGGGCAGTTTTGATGATGAGCGCATGCGCCATTTTGCTCAAAACAATGAGCATGTGCTTGATTACCAAACAATGCCCTTTTTGAACGTAGACGCGAGTGATATTTCAGTTAATGGTGAACGCTTCACTGAGAATAGTCAAGATAATGGTTTCTCCTGGCAAAGCGAGCGTTTCGATTTTCTTTTGGATTTGGATAATCAAATCATCTATCCCAAAGAAGGTGAAATCTACATCCCATTGGTTTATTACACCAAGGGAATCTTGAAGACGGGCGACCGCTTGACTATTGCGGATCAGGACTTCACGGTCAAAGGTCCTATTCGGGACGCACAAATGTCCTCAATGCTGGCTTCATCCAAAAGGTTTTTAATTCATCCCAGTGATTATGAGAAGATTAAATCCGTTGGAAGGGAAGAATTTTTAATCGAATTCTTGTTAAAGGGACCTTCGAGTATTAATGCATTTCAAGGGGATTATGCCAACGCAAACCTGGAGAGCAACGGGCCAACCATTACTTATTCGATAATCAAGCTTATTAATTCCTTGACGGATGGCATCATCATCGCCATTCTTTTTCTCATCGCATTTTTGATTATCATTGTCAGCTTTCTACTCATTCGCCTGACCTTAATAGCGAAAATTGAAGATGAATTTAAAACCATCGGCGTTTTGAAAGCAATCGGCATGAGGCTTTCCATGATAAAAAAGATGTATCGGGCAAAATATGCTTTGATAGCGTCCCTGGGTTCCTTGTTCGGGCTCATCCTTTCGCTTGTTTTATCCGGATTTTTCCTTCAGAACATTCGCATGTTTTTTGGAGAGAGTGAAAATGAGACACTCGCTATTATCAGTGCTGTTATAGCCAGCGCCTTCATCTTTGCTATCGTGATGCTTTTCATCACCCTTTTTCTCCAAAGATTAAAGAAACTCACCCCCGCGGCTGCAATCAATACAGGCATCGTATCGGACGGCGTATCAAGTCTCAGGAACTTCAAACTAAGAAAGCAAAACCTTTTGTCTACAGACACGTTTTTTGGCATGAATCT
>JAAZIH010000005.1 GCA_012800995.1 Chloroflexota bacterium | reverse complement strand
TATTATCAGTGAAAGCTTCAAACGATTTAATAAAGCGATTTTATATCGCAACATCCAGCATTTACGCCTCAGCATATCCAGAATCACCGAAATTGGTGCAACAAGCGGCTTTGACACGCTGTTTGGGATAAAATTAGCCTTAAAGAGAATCCGCGCTGAGCACGTGGTTAACGAAAAAAATTTATTCAGCTTAATAAGCGAATAATAATGGAGTAGCCTATGGATCAATTTCTCACATAAGCCTTTCAGAACACATCTATGAGTTTTAAATATTAATTTTAATTTACGAAAAAGTAAAAGGAGATAAAAAATGGAAAAAACCACAACAAAAAACGAAGCCAAGCAGTCTAAATTCCCATACTGGCTTCAATTAGCCCTGGTCTTCTTCCTCGGCTGGATATTCGTCTATGCGTCCCGTAATATTTTTAGCGCGTCAATGGTAGCCATTGGCAAAGAATTCAGCTTAACCGGTGTTCAGCTGGGTCTTATCAACAGCTTGTTCTACTTGGCATACACTGTGGTGCAAATTCCCTCCGGTGCCATCTCTGATAAAATCGGTCTAAAAGTTATTTTAGTCTTTGGATTTGTCCTTTTCGGTGTCTTCACCGGACTAACCGGCATCGCAGCCTCATTTGCTGTCTTGATTATCATGCGCATCATGGTGGGTATTGGTCAGGGAACATATTATGGCCCGCAATATGCCCTCTCCTCACTAAACATCCCCAAGAAGAACCGTGCTATTGGTAACGCGATTATCAACAGTGGTATGGCTTTTGGTACTTCCCTCGGTTTGATTGGTGGTGGGTTTATCGTCAATAAATTAGGCTGGCGCTGGAACTTCTACATCTTCGCCATCCCCATCGTCTTAATTGCCATCCTCTTCCAATTTGTGATTAAGAAGAACAAAGCCAGCGAACAGGAACGCCCCGCTGACCACATCGAAGCTGTGGAAGAAATACAGGTTGAACGCAAAGGCGATCGCCGCAATATTATCGCGATTTTCATCATCGTCTTCTGTTCACTGTTTGGCTTCTTCTTCATTCAAACCTGGTTGCCTACCTACCTGGAACTTGAGCGCGATATTGCCAAAGAAAGTGTCGGTTTCATCAGTTCCCTGGTGGCGTGGTCATCCATTCCGGGCGCGCTGCTCTGGGCACGTCTTTCCGACCGTTTCAAAAACCGCAAGCCTTTTATGGTTGGTTTGCTCTTATTTGCTCTGGCATCTACCTTAGGCACAGGTTTATTAAAAAGCTTCCCCTTGCTGATTGTTTCCTTGGTCCTTTACGGTCTGACAGGCAAATTAGCACTGGATCCCCTTCTGGTTTCATCATTGGCTGATAACGCGCCATCAAAGAATCCGGGCACCCTTTTTAGTACCTTCAACTTTATTGGTATGAGTGCTTCAATTGTCGCGCCATATGTTGGTGGGTTCTTGCAGGATAAGACCGGGTCATTAAGTGGCACTTTCTATCTTGCTGCAGGTTTCTTAATGATTGGCTTAATTGTCGCCCTCTTCGTCTACCACGAGAAGAAATCGCCTGCTCAGATTAGCGCGGCATAAGGTCTAACAGCACCTTAATATACTGTTTTGCCAGCATTTTGAATGACTTTTTTACTTAAGGTGCTGATAAGAACGAAACTTTTTATATGAGCCTATGCCTCCGGAAGCACCCCTCCCACTTCCAGAGGCAGGCTCAAAATTAAATGGTCACAAAGTTTGTAAACCGAATAACATCCACATTTTCTGTTTTACAAACATAAAAAGAAAGGCATCGAACATGAAAAAACCTAAGTTCAAATTCAAATTCAACTTTACGGCACAGATGCTCCTTGCCACCGTACTTGGCATCATAGCCGGGCTCATTTTTAAAGAAAAAGTAGCCTCCGTAAAATTTATTGGTGACCTTTTCCTGCGATTGGTCCAAATGTGTGTCGTGCCTCTTATTATGGGGCAAATCATCGAAGCTGTTGGCACGCCCGATCCCAAAGATCTTGGACGTGTTGGCGGTAAAGCTATTGCTGTTTTTGCTATATCGTCACTGTTGGCTGCTTTGTTTGGCGTCCTCATGGCGGTT
>JAAZIH010000248.1 GCA_012800995.1 Chloroflexota bacterium | reverse complement strand
GGTAAGTTTGGCGAACGCTGGGCAGATAAGGTGAGCATGGCTTGGATGTGGGCGCGTTTGCATGTGCGCAGTACGCGTTTGGGTAGTTTCGTGGGTGGTTTCCAGGCTTTTTCGGATGGTTTCGTTGAAAAATTGCAAGAACGAAATGTGAGATTTCGCTTTGATACGCGCGTGACAGAGTTGCTTCGCGAAAAGGACAGAAAGATAAAAGTCAGCATTGAGAGGGATGAACCTGAAAGCTTCGACCAGGTTTTGGTCACGCTTTCGCCACGCGCGATGGCGAATATGGCGCCTGATTTGCCCGAAAACTATCTTTCTGGTTTGCTCAATCTCAATCATATGGGCGCGGTGGTGATGACAGTGTCGCTCAAACACGCTTTATCACCCGAAGGCTATTACTGGTACAACATTCCAAAGCAGGCGGGCTATCCTTTCTTGTCTTTGGTTGAACATACCAACTTTCTGAAGCCTGAATATTTTGGCGGCGACCATATTATTTACATCGGTGACTATCTTGAGACAGATCATCCTTACTTTGATATGAGCGATGATGAACTCAAGGCTGAGTTTCTACCGCACCTCAAGAAAATTAACCCGAATTTCAATGAGGACTGGGTCAAGAAGGTTTGGGTGTCGAAAGCGAAATATGCTCAACCCGTGCCACTTGTGAATCACAGCCAGAACATTCCAGCCATTCAGACCCCGATTGAAGGCATTTACTTTGCCAGCATGAGCCAGGTTTACCCATGGGACCGTGGAACAAATTTTGCGGTTGAGATTGGACGCAAGTCTGCCAGGCTGATGATGGATTCGTAAACGATTAAGCATTTGTAAAGAAATTGTTAAGCCCTGATTCCATTTTGTGAATCACTATCTTGGTTTTCGGAACACGTGAAACGTTCTTTGCGCTCAAAATCGCAACCCCTATAAAGCGGAAAAATGTTCAAAAAATGAACCAAAACCATACATGTTCTGGTTGAAAAAACTTTTGAACCCTGTAAATAGGGGTTGCGAAAAACGGTCGGGGATAAAATGGAATAATTAACAGAAAAAGCATAGGTTTTAAGGTTCTTACAATCTTAAACATTCGTCAATCTTTAAGGTTTATAGGGGCATTTTTTGCGCGTGAAGTGTTAGAATAGGGCTACCGATTTACACAGCAAGACAATTTATATTCAATCGGTCAGCGAGTCGAAATTAGAGGAAATCGACGCGTATTATTAAACGACTCTAAAAATTTAAAACCGCCAATGACGGCGCACAGGAGAAAGCCATGGATGCTCAGCAAGCATGGAAGGCAACGATAGCACAACTAAAGAATGAGTTACCTAAAGCGTCTTTTAATACCTGGGTGAAACAGTGCGTTTTTATCGGCTGGGACGAGATGTCCAGCACGATGACAATCGGTGCCAACAATGCTTACGCTTGTGACTGGCTGGAAAGCCGCTTGAAGAGCACTGTGGTCAATAAGTTGACGAGCATGATGGCTTTCGCGGTTAATGTGGTCTTTAAAGTGCATAACGCGCCAGTCTTAACGCCTGTTGAAGAAGAACCTATCCTGAAAGAGCTCTCCACAATCGGCTTTGATAAGGATTCTTTCCAAACTGAGTTTACGGAGACTCGTCGCTCGCTTCGCCAAGACAGCCAACTCAATCCCAAATATCGCTTTGATAATTTTGTGGTTGGCCCAGCCAATCGCCTGGCACACGCTGCCAGTATGGCGGTGGCTGAACATCCCGCCCAGGCTTATAATCCCTTATTCATTTACAGCGGTGTGGGATTGGGCAAAACGCACATGCTCCACGCCATCGGCAACGCTGTCGTGCGCCAGGGCAAAGAAGTCCTCTATGTTTCATCAGAAGAATTCACCAACGACCTTGTTGGCGCTATCCGCAACAAAACCACCAACGCTTTCCGCGAGAAATACCGCTATGTGGATGTGCTTCTTATTGATGATATCCAGTTTATCGCGGGCAAGGAATCGACCCAGGAAGAATTTTTCCACACTTTCAACACGCTTTACGGACAGGACAAGCAAATTGTCATCAGCTCTGACCGTTCGCCCAAAGCGATGAGCATGTTGGAAGAACGCTTGCGTTCGCGCTTTGAATGGGGCTTGACAGTGGACATGCAGGCACCAGAATATGAAACCCGCCTTGCCATCTTGCAAAGCAAAGCTGAAAAAGAAGGGCGTGTTGTACCGGCTGAGATTATTGAGATGATCGCCAAAACCATTCAAAGCAATATTCGTGAACTTGAAGGTGCCTGGAACCGTGTTTTAGCTTTTTCAGATTTGACCGGCAAGCAACTTACGCTGCAAATGGCACAAAACGCGTTGGCTGATTACGCGCCACACCCCAGCAGTCTGACACCGGAGGTGGTTGTGGATGTTGTAGCAGATTATTTTGGCATTGAAGCGGAGAAGCTTTCAGGTCGTTCACGGGCGCGAGAAGTGGCATTGCCCCGCCAGGTCGCGATGTATCTTTTGCGCGAAGACAGTGGCATTTCTTTACCCCGCATCGGCAAAGAGCTTGGTGGGCGCGATCATACCACAGTGATGTACGCCTGTGATAAGGTGGCAGAGTTGATTGACAGTGATGACACGATGCGACGAAAGGTGTCGCAAATTCGTGAAAGATTGCACCACACTAAGGTGATTGTTTAAGGCATTATTTTAGGTCTTATTTCGGGAGGGAAACAGACACTTATTCACGGCGTGGCTCTGATTGATGACCACGCCGCGAATATTTAACCCTAATAATGCCAAACAAAAAACCATGCGCGCTAAACCGCTTTGAGCTCACCCCAGTTATCGCCGGCGCGGGCATCGCAAACGAGGGGCACATCCAGCGTCATGGCTGATTCCATAACTGACTTAATAATCGGAACGGTTTTTTCCAGCTCTTCTTCGGGCACTTCAAAAATCAGCTCATCGTGCACTTGCAAGAGCATGCGCGCGTTTAAGCCTGCCTCACGCAAGGCACCTGGCAGGGCAATCATGGCGAGCTTCACAATATCGGCAGCCGTGCCTTGAATGGGCGCGTTGATGGCTTCGCGTTCTTCGCGCTGGCGCAATTGAGGATTAGAACCTTTCGCCAAATTAGGGAAGTAGCGCCGGCGTCCGAGCAAGGTTTCTACATAGCCGTATTTGGTAGCGTTCAGGCGGGTCATATCCAGCCAGGCTTTTACCCCTGGGAATTCCCTGAAGTAAGCTTTGATGAAGTTCTCGGCTTCTGCTAAGGTCAAATCGGTGCCGCGGGTCAGCCCGAAGGCACTCATGCCATAAATCAGCCCAAAGTTCACCGCCTTGGCATTGCGTCGCTGGTTGGGCGTAACTTCGTTGAGAGGGGTGCCGGTAATTGCGGAGGCGGTCGTAGCGTGGATGTCTTGCCCTTGTCTAAAGGCTTCAATCATGGCTTGATCCTGGGCGATATGTGCCACGATACGCAACTCAACCTGCGAGTAGTCAACCGATAAAAGCTTCCAGCCCGGCGCGGCGATAAAGCCCTGGCGCACGCGTTGGCCCAACTCAGTGCGGATGGGGATGTTTTGCAGATTGGGGTTTTGGCTGGCGATGCGCCCTGTAACCGTGCCAACCTGATTAAAGGAAGTGTGAACCCGCTTGGTTTTAGGGTTGATTTGCGCGGGCAGAGCCTCAACATAGGTTGACTTCAGCTTGGCGTACTCGCGGTAATCCAAAAT
>JAAZIH010000004.1 GCA_012800995.1 Chloroflexota bacterium | reverse complement strand
GTGCTGTTTGGTGTACATGTGATGGGTGATCTCGGCGAGCTGATCGGCTTGAGTGTCATCTTCATTTTGGGCTCATTGGGCATGGGCGTGCTTATTTCCAACATTTCCAAAACCCAAATGCAGGCGGTTTACATTTCGGTCTTTTTGGTCATTATCCCGGCAGTTATTCTCTCGGGACTGATGTTCTCGCGCGAGAGTATGCCTGCCTTTACCTATTGGTATAGTGAACTTTTGCCGGTTACACAGTATCTTGAAATCACTCGCGGCATTATCGTCCGTGGTGTTGACGCCATAACTTTGCTCCATACGTCTACCATTCCGCTGATTGTGCTCAGCGTTGGCTATTTTATTGCTTCGGTTTTTGCTTTCCGCAAGCATCTTTAGTACTTATTGAAATTGAGGTGAACCCTATGAAGAAAAATATTAAACAGCTGTTACTTGTCGCTCTTGTGATAACAATGTTATTTGGTGTGAGCGCGTGTCAGTCCAATGGCGAAGAAACGCTGACTGGTTCGGGCACGCTTTCGGCTTTGCAGGTAAGTGTTGTACCGGAGGTGAGCGGTAAAATTGTCGAAATCATGGTTGAAGAAGGTAGCCAGGTGAAAGCTGGTGACGTTCTCATCAGGCTTGAAGATGACGTGCTGGTCGCTCAACTCAATCAGGCGGATGCGGCTGTGGGGGTTGCTGAAGCCTCGCTTGAAGCCGCTCATGCTCAGCTGGATTTTGCCAAAGCGCAGCGTGATCTTGCCATAGATGGCGCGCGTTATAACGATTTACAAACGCGCCAAAGTGCTTGGGCGCAACCAACTCCGGAGGACTTTCAACCGGTGTGGTACTTTAGTAAGGCCGAGCAACAAGCTGCCGCACAAGCCGCGCTTGAAGAAGCTGAGGAGAAGTTAGAAGAGCGCCAGGAAATGTTGGAAAAAGAGCTTGACAAAGCTGGGGCAAAGAGCTTTGTGAAAATTGAAGCCGAACTTGCCCAGGCGCAAGCCCAACTCAACATCGCTAATCTCACCCTTGCCACCGCGCAGCAAAGCCCCGATGAGCGCTTGAAAGACGCGGCTGAAAAGGCACAGGAACTGGCACAATCCGCGTTCGATAATGTGCTCAAACGCTACAACGACGCGCTTTCCACTTCCGCCGCGGAAGACGTGCTGGACGCGCGGGCGGAACTCGCCGTGGCACAAAGCAGTTACGATACTGCTCTGGATTTGCTGATGAGCCTGCGTACTGGCGAAGACTCTGGCCAGGTTAAGGTTGCCCAAAATGGTGTCATCCAGGCGGAAGCTGCTATCGGCCAGGCTGAAGCGGGTTTGGAACAAGCCAAAGCCGTCCAGGCGCTGGCGCAGCTCCAACTTGACCGCGCTGAGATTAAAGCGCCTATTGATGGCACGGTCATAACCCGCAACGTGGAAGTCGGTGATATCGCCGTGGCAGGGGGCAACGTGATGAGTATCGCTGAGATGAGCGAGATGGATTTGGTTGTTTATGTGTCTGAAACATGGTATGGCCAGCTAAAACTTAATCAGGAAGTTAAAGTCATGGTTGATTCCTTCCCGAACGAAGTCTTCAAGGGCAAGGTTGTTAAGATTGCTGAGCAGGCTGAATTCACACCCCGAAATGTCCAAACTGCCGATGGCCGCGCAACGACGGTCTATGCTGTGCGCATTGTTGTGCCCAACCCGCATCTGCGCCTAAAACCTGGCATGCCTGCTGATGTAGATTTTGCCAAATAAGCTGGAATCATAATTAAAACGCACAAAACGCCGGTGTAGCCGGCGTTTTGTTTTTGGGGACAGTTTTGGATAAATTAGAGCTTCTCGTTCATCTTTTTGATCTTTCGTCGCCAGGTGAGGTATTGAATGCCCCAAATGATGAAGAAAATGACCGCAAAAATGCCAAAGTAAATAACGATGCCTCTGAAAGTACGTTCAGTCCAGCGCGCGAACCAGGCGATGGGTAACATAACCAGCGCGGTTATCAAAAAGTAAATACCGGTTTGTTTGGCGAGACTCCAGTCTTCCAGTTGCCAAATGACGGATGCCGCTGAAAATGCCATACCTATCAGTCCACTCAAGCCTGTTTGTAGGAGGACCGCGTTAATTTCACTACCCATCTCGGCAATCAGTTCTGGTTTTGCGGCGTAATAAACACCATGGCCAATCGATATCGATGCTACCAAAGACATAAGGAAGCCAATCGCGATACCCAGTGGGATACCCAAAAGACCTCTTCTTATTGCAGTTAATTTTACGTTCATTTATTACTCCTTATATTCCTAATAGTTGTTTTATTTTGCTCACGTAACGTCGTGATACGTAGGTGATTGTCCCATCGGACAATCGCACACAAATGCTGCCTGCCAGGCTGAGGTCAAAGTTCTTAGCTTTTTTGAGGTTGATGATTTCCGAGTTGGAAATGCGGGTGAAACCATCTTTTTCTAACTTTTCCTCCAGCTCATAGAGGCGTTGACGCAAGATATACTCACCGCTTTCTGTTACAGCGACGACTTTGCCTTGCTGGGCGTAAAGGCGCAAAACTTTGGCGGGCTCCAGAATCTCTAACTGGTCGTTGCGAAAACCAGCCAACAGTTGTGGCGTTTCGGCGGAAAGCAAATCGATAATTCGTTTTACGTCTTCAGTCATGCTTTGCGCCATAATGACGATTTTGGGTTCTATGCAATTCTTATCTATTTTTATTTCAATTTGCACCGGCTACCTCCTTTCAACGCCTACAGTATAGGAAAAATAAGGATTGGATGCACTTAGTTTCTCATAGATGGTCGGTTTTAGGGGATAAGTGGTT
>JAAZIH010000247.1 GCA_012800995.1 Chloroflexota bacterium | reverse complement strand
GGCGCGTTTGGCGGAAAAGAAGACATCGCCGGGCAGATTCACGCCGCCTTGCTGGCAATGGCAACAAATCGCCCTGTGAAACTGCTCTTTACGCGCCGCGAAAGTATGCTCGTTCATCCAAAACGCCATGCCACGCAAATAGAATTGAAACTCGCCGCCAGTCAGGATGGTCTTTTACAAGCCGTTCAAAGCGCCATCCATGGCGATACTGGCGCCTATGCCAGCCTGGGCGTACCGGTTCTGACCAGGGCTACCACGCACTCATGCGGGCCTTACGTCACACCCAATGCCCAGGCGGATTGTTGGGCAACGTACACCAACAACCCACCAGCCGGCGCTTTTCGGGGCTTTGGAGTGATGCAAGTCGCTTTCGCCATCGAAAGCGCGATGAACATGCTCGCTGAAAAACTTGATATCGATCCGCTCCAGTTTCGCAAAATCAACGCGCTCCGCGAAGGCACAGAGACCAATACCGGCCATCTACTGGAAGAAAGTGTTGGTTTACTCGATTGTCTCGAAGCTATAGAAGCTGAATTCGATAAGAGAGCCATCCAAAATCCATTCAAACCCACTGTAGAAAAGGTCGATGGAAAGGACTGGCTGAGCGCCTGGGGTATTGCCGCGGGCTACAAGAACAGCGGGCTTGGTACTGGTGCTCAAGACCATGGCGCGGCGATAGCCACCCTTTTGCCACACGGGCGCATGCAGATAAAAACCGGAGCGGCTGAAGTGGGGCAGGGCATGCTTTCCATCTTGCAGCTTATCGGCGCGGAAGTGATGGGCATTCAGGTTGATAACATCAATGTCTATGTGATGGACACCGAACTCACGCCAGACAGCGGGCCAACCACCGCCAGTCGCCAAAGCATGATCACCGGAAAGGCAGTGCAGTTGGCTGTTGAAGCGCTTAAAGAGCGTGTGTTAGACTATGCCGCCGCGCAATTTAAGACAAGCTCCAATCAAATCGTTTTGGATGAAACCGGCGCGCATTACCAGTCTCATTGGATCAAATGGCAGGATATTTATCTCGCGTTGAAAGAAAGCCCCGAAGGACTGAGCGCGGATGCTGAGTATATTGCCCCGGTAACGCATCGCCTTGAAGACGGGGGAGCAATTCACCTTGCCTACGGTTTTAGCGCGCAAGCTATGAAAGTCCTGGTTCATCCTGAAACCGGCGAGGTAAAAGTCGCAGATGCCATCGTTGCCACGGATGCCGGACGCGTTCTCAATCCACTTGGTTTGCAGGCACAGATTGAAGGTGGTGTGGTGATGGGCATTGGCCACGCGCTGATGGAAGAATTGCTTATTGAAGAAGGCATTGTAAAAACAGAACGCATAGCACAGTATCGTGTTCCCCGCTTTGTGGATAGCCCACACATCAGCAGTCTCGTCGTTGAGGCGCCAACAAGCCAGGGTCCTTATGGTGCGAAGGGCATCGGCGAGTTAGTCTGCGTGCCCACATCGCCAGCCATCGCCAACGCGATCTACAATGCCACTGGCTTTCGCGCGTATAGTTTGCCTATAAAAGCGAAACAAATTCAAGCCTGGTTCGCCCAAAACGCGCCCGCTACACAATAATATAATAAGGAAGATAATGCTTTACGTAAATACTGGCAACAGTCATGATCCCAGCTTGAACCTTGCCGCGGAAGAATATGTTATCCGCAACATTGCGCCAAAGGACGAAATATTGCTCTTCTATATTAATG
>JAAZIH010000003.1 GCA_012800995.1 Chloroflexota bacterium | reverse complement strand
GCGATTTACCGTTTTTTGGGTATGAGCACCGGTATTTTGCAATCCGCATCGGCATCTGATGGTGCCACGCAACGCGCATTTATTTATGACCCGGATGAATCTTCGCTTTACGAAGAAACGCATCAGTTGCGGCCGGTGCATCGCAAACACGCTTATGCCGCGGATATTACTTACGGTACCAACAGCGAATTTGGTTTTGACTATCTGCGCGATAACATCACCATGCGCTGGGATGACCGCGTGCAAAAACCGCACCATTTCGCGATTATCGACGAGGTTGACAACATTCTCATCGACGAGGCACGTACCCCGCTGATTATTTCCGGCCCTTCGCATGAGGATTCTGAAAACTACTATCGCATGGCTAAAGTTGTCAAGGCACTGCAGCCCGAAGATGTTGAGGTGAGTGAAAAGGATCAATTGGTCGCGCTAACCGAAATCGGTGTGGCGCACGTTGAAGAATTGCTGGGCGAGCCGCTTTCTGACCCCGAACGACCCGAGGACATCAATCCCGAACAAGCCCGGCTGATGGGTTTTCTTGAACAAAGTTTGCGTGCTGAATACCTCTTCCATCGCAACAAAGAGTACATTGTGCAGGGTGGCGAGGTCATCATCGTGGATGAATTCACCGGCAGAATGATGCCCGGTAGACGCTGGTCGGATGGTTTGCACCAGGCGGTGGAAGCCAAAGAAGGTGTGAAAGTGGAAGCCGAAAACATCACTCATGCCACGGTGACCATCCAAAACTACTTCAGAATGTACAAAAAACTGGCGGGCATGACCGGTACCGCGATGACCGAAAAAGAAGAGTTCTATCGCATTTACGGGCTGGATGTTCTGGCTATTCCCTCTAATCTCGAATACAAAGCCGAACGTGAAGACTCGGGCATCAAAAAAGCCCAGGCAAAAGACGAGTTTGGCTATGAATACACGTACTATTACGCGGATGGCGATGAAAGCCAGGAGCCACTCTATTACAAGCGCATGGACTATCCGGATGTGATTTTTCGCACCGTGGAAGGGAAACTGCGCGCGATAGTATTAGAGATTTTGCGCTATCACGCCATCGGGCGTCCCCAACTGGTGGGTACGACTTCTGTGGATAGTTCTGAGCGCCTTTCTGAGCGTCTCTCGTCTGAGATGGTACGGCGTGTGGTGCAGGTGAGCCTCATTAGACGTGCCTGGCGTTTATCCAAAGGCGCCAAAGAGGAAGATTACCAACACGCGCCTGAATTGGTGGGACTGAACGAACCCTTGAATAAACTGCGCATGCCCGAACTGCGCCGATTGGGCAATCAGTTTGGCATGTCAACCATGGACCTCAGCGACGAAAGTAACCGTGAAGGGCTTTTGGAACTTTTGAATCTCGAGCCACAACATTGGGAACGTTTGAAACCGACTTTCGATGCTGGCATACCGCATCAGGTTTTGAACGCGCGCAAGCATACCGAAGAGTCCCTCATCATTGCCAAAGCTGGCGCGATTGGCGCGGTAACAATTGCCACCAACATGGCTGGTCGTGGTGTGGACATCAAGTTAGGTGGTGAGTTGCCAGAAAATCTGCTTTCAGAGCTCAACCAAATACTGGCTAAGCATAGCGATTTGGACCCCTACAATATGACCATGCCCCAACGCTTAGCCGCTGTAAACGCTCTGCATGTTGAACTTGATGAAGAACAACAAGCCGCGGTGGATGCTTTCAAAGAGTATATGGAACAAATGGCACTGGTGCGTGAGTTGGGTGGCTTGCACGTAATTGGCTCGGAACGCCACGAAGCGCGCCGTATCGACAACCAGTTGCGTGGTCGGGCGGGCCGACAGGGTGACCCGGGTTCATCGCGGTTTTATCTGTCAATGGATGATGAGCTGATGCGCTTGTTTGGGGGCGAGCAGATGGAAAGCATGTTGTCGCGCTTTAAGCTGGACGAAAGTATGCCGATTGAAATTGGTATCATCAATAAGATGGTTGAGCAAGCCCAAACCCGTGTGGAAGGCTCGAACTTTGACGTGCGCAAGCATCTTTTGGAATATGACGATGTGCTTAATAGTCAGCGAAACCGCGTTTATGAGCAACGCGACCGTATCTTCTTGAAAGAGGATTTGCATGACGATGTTTCGGATATGATTCGTAACGAGGTCGCTCCGAAAGTCAGTCAGGCGATGGCAGACGCGGAGGGTCCTTGGAAGCTTTTGGCGCAACTGGAAGACATCCAATCGACCATTACTACCGAGTTTGGCATCTTCCCCTCTTACACCTTCAAAATGGTGGCGAATGAGTTGGAAGACATTGACGAGCTCGAAACACTCAAAGAACGTTTGTTGGATGTCGCCCAGGACGCGGTGAAACAGGAAAACGCGCACATTCTGGAAGGTGTGGAAGTACTTTTGGCGCGCAATCAGGAAACAATCAAGAACCAAATCGCTGAACGCTCCGAGGCTTTGGATGCCTTCCTGGAGACTTATGATCCCGAAAACGGACAAGACGCTCAGGCAGAACTCAGTAGTTTAATGGGCGTGCAGGTGCGTTTGGGGGCTACCGAGCAAAAAATGTTGCGCGATGACCCAATGAGCATGAAACAGCCTTTGCGTGACGCTTTGCGCACCGGGGTGACGCTAAATATTTTAAGAAGAACCTTGTTGACGCTCGAAAAGCGTTTCAACGAAAGTTGGCCATTCAAAGCCATTGATCTCGCCTCTCAGCCCTGGGCGGAAACCCAAAGCAAGCTTTTGGATCAAGCGCAGGACACTCTCAAGTATCGCTATGAGCTTCTCTTTGGTGATAATGGCGAGGTTACGCGCGATATTGAAAGTAACGAGGCTCTTTTGGAAGAGGCTTTGGAAGATGAAGAATCCCTGTATAAAGCCATACAAATGACAACGATTGGCAAGCGGGTTGGCTTTGACCCACGCTCACGCCAACGCCAATTCCGCGCCCACATGCGTTTGAACTATATTTTCTCGATGGCTGAAAAACTGAAGAAAATGAACCCTGAAGAGCTTACGGAAGATATTCTCGGGCATCTTAATGACGCTGAAGAGCATTTGGCTGAAATTTTCGGCATGGCGGACTGGATGAACATCAGGGACAAAAACCGCGTTATCGCGGATACACATGCGGCTTCGCGAAAGGCTTTGGCAAAAGAGTTGGGCGAGGCTCAATATGAAGCCGTTGCTAAGCAGCCTCTGGACGAAATCCCGGAAGAGCTTCATAAAAGCATTCAGGACGTTCTCGGTTACGAAACCCAAAATCGCGTTTATCGTGATTTGCTCTTAGGTACTTTCACCGAACAATGGGTAGAATATCTGACCGAGATGGAAGCCTTGAGGGTATCGATTCGCATGGAATCTTATGCCCAGCGTGACCCGCTCATACAATATAAACACAAAGCCAGTGGCATGTACAGCGAGTTGATGAACACCGTGCGCCAAACGGTTGTGAGCCGTATGTTCCGCTTTAGACCCAACCTGGTTTCGGCTCAGGATACTGGCACAAAAACGGCTTCAGGATCTGAATCGGCGTCCGCTGGCAAGGCTAAGAAAAAACGACGAAGACGCCGCTAAGAGCGTTTATCAAATGACTTGGAGTGAATGTGAAAAGAATCTTGTTGACAAACGACGATGGTGTTCGGGCAAAGGGCATATTAGCCATGGCGCAAGCCCTGCGCGCGGCTGATTTTGACGTCACCATCTTAGCGCCCGATACAAACTGGTCGGCATCTGGACATAAAAAGACGATGAACAAACCCTTGCGCATCAGCAAATTACAGTTGGCTGATGGAAGCTGGGCTTTTGCTTCTGATGGCGCGCCGAGTGACTGTGTGGCATTGGCTTTGATGGGCGCGCTGGATATGGAATTTGATTTTGTGGTCTCTGGCATCAATAACAACGCCAATATTGGCTCGGATGTAAGCTATTCTGGCACGGTTGCCGCCGCGCTCGAGGCTGGCATCATGGGCAAGCCAGGTTTCGCGGTGTCGGTTGACGCGCCTGAATACAATGATGGCAATCTGGATTATCTTGAAACAGCCAGCAAGGCAACGGAAATTATCGTAAAACTCCTGGCGCAGCCCATGGAAGACCAGGACTTGGTGGTATGGAATATCAACCTGCCTTATAAGCCCGATGGCAACTATAAGGGTGTGCAGTTTACCCGTTTAGGAAAGCGTATTTACCATGATTTTTTGCTTAGCCGCGAAGATCCCTTTGGCAGACCCTATTTTTGGATTGGTGGCGAACAGCCCGGCGGATTAATGGAAGACTTTACAGATTATGGCGCTCTGAAACAAGGCTACGTGTCTGTTACGCCTTTGCATCTGGATAGCACTAACTACGCTGTTTTAGAGAAAAACGAAAAACACCTAAACTAAACGTGGTATAAAGGAAGAAATGTTACCCGATTATCGTGTTCGTCAAAGAGACTATCTCTTAGAAATATTGCGCGCGTTGACCAAAGAGCTTGACCTGCCCGTTTTGCTCACACGTATTTTGCGCATCACAGTTGAAATGCTCAGCGGACACGCCGGTTTTATCGCCCTCCTGGATGATGACCGAGGCTGGCATATCGCGGTGCACCAGGGATTGCCCGAAGCGCTTTACAGCTATATTGAAAACTGGATGGCTATGCTACCCGAGGAAATGGGCGAAGATGGCGCGCGGGTGCCAGAGATGAACAAAATGCTGAGTGATATCAGCATGGGTATGATCTCAAGTGTGGGCATCTCGATGATTGCCCAAGGACAGGTCATCGGGCAGATTTACGTCTTCCGTAACTACCGCACTACATTTAGTCAGAATGATTACTCTCTTTTGAATAGCTTTGCCAACCAAGCCGCGATCGCGGTTAGGAACGCCAAACTTTACAAAGAAATTAAAGACCATAACCTGCGAACAACAGCCCTGCTTGATTCGGTCGCGGATGGCATTGTGATTTTAGGTCCTGATTTGCATGTTGTACGGGTGAATGCGGCTTTTTGCAAATTGATTAACGCCTCACCAGGGAGTCTGCTGGGCCAATCTTACGAAAGCGTTTTTCAATGGCAAGGCGTGAAGAAAGGTTTGCCAATCGACGAAGCCTGCCATGACTGGAGATGCCATCATCGCGAAGAGATGTTCATCGAGGGTGATATGAAACGGGTGGGAGGCTTGCCTCCGTTGCCGGTTTCCATCAACTACGCGCCTCTCTTTACAAGTGATGGGAGCTTACTGAATATCATCGCTTCCGTGCGTGACATCAGTCGCCATCGCGCGGCTGAAGATTTGAAAACGGGCTTTATGTCGGTCATCAGTCACGAACTGAAGACACCCATCGCGCTGATAAAAGGCTATGCCAGCACATTACGTCGCGATGATGTGAATTGGGATAAAAGCATGGTAGACGAAAGCCTGGCGGTTATCGAGGACGAGGCTGACCACTTGGCGGCGATGGTGGAAGATCTGCTGGACGCGACCCGTTTACAAGCTGGTGGTTTGGCTTTGCGCCCGACCGAACTGGATATTGACGCGCTTGTAGAGGATCTGCTCAAAAAGCACACACTTGAAGCCAAACATCAACCTTTGATTACGCACTTACCGCATGATTTTCCGCTGGTTTATGCTGACCCAACCCGTATCAATCAGTTGCTTACCAACTTAATTTCGAACAGTCTCAAATACGCCGATATTGGTTCCATTGAAGTTTCAGGTGAGGCTTATGACGACGCGGTTAAAATCTGTGTTGCTGACCACGGGCCGGGCTTTGATCCGATTGACGTGCCGCACGCTTTTGATCGCTTTTACCGCGCGGATCATAGTTCAAAGACTACCAAAGGCACTGGTTTGGGCTTGTTTTTAAGTAAGTCGATTGTTGAAGCCCATGGTGGCAAGATTTGGATTGATGAAACGTACCGGGTAGGAGCTAAAATTTGTTTTACTTTACCCCGATTTTTTCCTAAGCCCTTATAATTTTTCTAAAGGGCAAAATCATGACATATGACATTCTTAAGGGTTTAACGCCACTTGAAATAGCTGGTTTTCAGGTTTATACACTTGAAGAAACTGACTCAACTAATACCGATGTGCTCAACCTGGCCAGAGCAGGCGCGCCAGATGGCATCGTGCTTTTTGCTAAAAAGCAGACCCACGGACGAGGCAGAATGGACCGGGTTTGGGAATCGAAGCCTGATCAATCCTTAACTTTCACCTTGCTTTTAAGACCTACAGAAAGCGAACAGTCCCATCTCTTGCGTTTTACCGCGCTGGCAGCTTTAGCGCTATTGCGCGTTTTTGAGCAGGATTATGGTTTAAAAGGACAGGTGAAATGGCCAAATGACGTCCTGCTGAGTGGCGCGAAAGTTTGTGGTATCCTCACCGAAACCCTGTGGCAAGGCGCTTTCGCTGATGCCATTGCCTTGGGTATCGGCGTGAATCTGGGCAGGTATGCTCACCAAAGTGAGCAAGTTTTGCGTTTTAAGGCAAGCAGTCTCGAAGAGGAATGTGGCAAGTTGGTGAGCCCTATGCGAATACTTGAGCCTTTGCTAACTTATATAGCTAAAATGCGTCCTCATATCGGCTCAAGCGAATTTCTTCTTGAGTGGAACGAAAAGTTAGCTTATAAAGGCGAGAAGGTCAAGATTGCCAATGAAAAAGGCGAAACCGAATGGTTCCGCCTGATAGGTATCCAGGATAACGGCGCGCTGATGGTTGAGGATGAGCGCAGCGCTTTGCGTCAGCTTTACTCTTCCGAGATTTCGCCTTCGTCTTTGTAATCGTTTTCTTCTAAGTCCTCACCAAAGATCTCATTTCCACCCAACACAGCACCTTCTTCAATCTCGCTTTCATCAATGATGATGAGTTCACGGTCTTTTTTGGGTGGGACAGTTGTTTTTAGATCGTTGCCATCGTTCTGAGGACCGTTTTCGATGCCAATTTCCTTGTGTGGGAAATATTCATCAGCCGAAATACGCGCCAGAGCGGCTACTCTGTCGTCTTCGTCCAGATCCATCACACGCACACCTTGTGTGGCGCGCCCCTGGATGGAAATAGGCGCAACTTTGGTGCGTAAGACGATGCCTGCCTGGGAAATGAGCGTAATCTCATCTTCTTCCTGAACCATGCAAATTTCAGCGAGCGGGCCAATATTCTCATCTTCAAGGCGTGTAAAGCAGGTGACACCCAGTGTTCCGCGTGATTTGGGTACAAACTGATCCATGGCGGTGCGTTTTCCCTGACCATGCTGAGAAACAATAAGCAAAGTGCCGTCTTCCTCAACAACCTCCATGCCGATCACTTCGTCTTCACCGCGCAGGCGGATGCCCATCACGCCCATCGTCATGCGACCGGTAACACGCACCTGGTCTTCGCTAAAGCGCAAGGCTTTGCCCTCACGGGTGACCAAAATGAGCTCATCTTTGCCGTTGGTTTTGCGTACCCAACCGCAGCTGTCGCCCTGGTCGAGGTTGATCGCGATTAAACCACTTGGGCGCACGTTGGCGAAATTGTCCAGTGGCAGGCGCTTAACGCGTCCTAACCGGGTGGCCATGACAAAGTATTTGGCTTCGTCAAAGTTTTTGACAGCTAACATGGCGGTTACGGTCTCTTCAGCTTCAAGATCCAAGATGTTAACAAGGGGGATACCACGACCCTGGCGGGATTCTTCGGGTAGTTCAAACACGCGTGTGGTGTAGATTTTGCCCCGATCTGTAAAGAAGAGCATCGTGCCCAGTGTGTTAGCGCGCTCAAAGAGAACAACTTCATCTTCACCGCGGATGCTTTGCCCAATGACACCGCGTCCACCGCGGCCCTGGATGCGGTAGGCACTGTCTGCCACACGTTTGATGTAGCCACGGTTGGTAATGGAGACGAAAACAGGTTCATCCTGAATAAGCGCTTCGTCAGAGAGATCCATCTCGTGGTCGGGCGCGATGCGTGTGCGCCTTGGGTCGCTGTATTTCGCTGCCACTTCATTCAAATCAGTGCGGATAATATCCAGAATTCTCTGGGGATTGGCGAGAATGTCTTCAAGATCAGCGATGGTTTCCAATATTTGCTTGTATTCTTCTTCAATCTTGAGACGTTCAAGGGCTGCCAAACGGCGCAGTTGCATATCCAGAATAGCTTGGGCTTGCTCGGGGCTGAGCTTGAAGCGTTCGATGAGGTTGGTTTTGGCTTCGTCAGCGTCAGCCGATTCGCGGATGGTTTTGATGACCGCGTCAAGGTTGGCAATAGCAATAAGTAAACCGTCCAAAATGTGGGCGCGTTTCTTGGCTTTGTCCAGCTCATAGAGTGTGCGACGGGTGATGACTACCTGACGGTGTTCAAGGTAATGGAAGAGCGCGCGCTTGAGGGTGAACATGCGGGGTTCGCCATCGAGCAAAGCCAGGGTTTGCACAGCGAAAGTGCTTTGCAGGGGCGTGTATTTATAGAGTTGGTTAAGGACTTTACGTGGTTGGGTGCCGCGTTTGAGCTCAACTACAATGCGCATACCTTTGCGGTCGGATTCGTCGCGCATGTCTGAAATCGCGTCCAGCCTGCCTTCGCGCACAAGTTCAGCGATGCGCTCAATCAGGCTGGTTTTGTTGAGTTGATAGGGAATCTCATTGATGACAATGGCATAACGTCCTTCGCGGATTTCTTCAATTACAGCCTCGCCGCGTACCGTCAAGTGTCCACGACCGGTGCTATATGCCTGGCGGATGCCTTCGGTGCCAACGATTACGCCACCGGTAGGGAAGTCAGGGCCCGGAATGTGTTGCATGAGCTCTTCAACACTGACATCTTCAATGTCATCCCAGCGGTCAATCAGCAAATTGAGCGCGGAAACCAACTCGCCCAGATTATGGGGCGGGATGTTGGTTGCCATTCCCACGGCAATACCACTGGAGCCATTCATCAAAAGGTTGGGGATGCGCGCGGGCAGGACTTCGGGCTCTTTGAGCGAGGCGTCGAAGTTATCAACAAAGTCAACCGTTTCTTTGTCAAGGTCAGCGATGAGTTCATCGGCAATTTTGTCGAGACGAGCTTCGGTGTAACGCATCGCCGCGGGTGGGTCGCCATCGATTGAGCCAAAGTTACCCTGACCTTGCACGAGCGTGTAGCGCATCGAGAAATCCTGCGCCATGCGCGCCATCGTGTCATAAACCGCGCTGTCGCCATGGGGGTGATATTTACCCAAAACTTCACCGACGATACGCGCGGATTTTTTGAAAGGCGTGTTGGAACGAATGCCCATATCGTCCATGGCGTAGAGGATACGGCGATGGACGGGTTTGAGCCCGTCACGCACGTCGGGCAAGGCGCGCGCCACGATAACGCTCATGGCGTAATCGAGATAGGCTGTGCGCATTTGTTCATCGATGCCAACGGATTCTACATCGCCAAAGTGATGGGTATTTGTGGCATCGGTTTCTTCTTCGGTTTGTCCAGAAACGTCTTCATTTGGAACTTGAAGGGGCTCTTCCTGGGGCGTTTCTGAGTCAAAAATGTCATTGTTTTCTGTCATAAAATCTCTCCGGCTATACCTGTTTTTCTAAGGCGAGCCAACTTAAAATTATACCACGAGAAGGCTTAATTTGATAAATCTTCGCTGAGACGAAAAAAATCGGCTCAAATTCAAAAAAGCTGTTTTAAGGAAAGAAAAGAATATCCCTTAAAAGCCTAAAAAGATGCGATTTAAAGGAGCTTACTTGATTGTTTTCACCAATAGAAAACACATGGCACATTCTCAATTGTTCTAAGAAACATATTGTTTCAGCAGCATCCCTTTTGCTTGGTATAATTCAAAGAAGAGAAGAGGAGATTTTATTTACTAATGCTCAAATTACGCCTGATGACCCTAAACCTTGGCGGAGGGATAAAAAATTACCGGGGCACACCCCAGGAAAGTTTTGATAAATCTGAAGCCATTTCACAGCTCATTAATCGCATAAAACCTGATGTGCTTGGTGTGCAGGAAATCGCACAGTATCTGGATGGTGATGGTCATTTGCACAGTATGACCGACCGCATCCGCTATGACGCGCAATTCGCGCATGCCTTTTATGGTGAAACCCTGTCGATGAAACAGCATATGCAGGTGAAACAGCCTTTGATGGTCGAAGGGATTTTTAATGACTGGTGGGATTGGTCCAAAGGAAACGCGATTTTTTCACATCAGCCTTTTGGGCGTTTGAGCAACCCGGAGCGTTCTGGTGTACCCCGGAACGTGCCGGTTTTTCAGCCACTGCGCTATGAAGGCACGCGCGATACTGATCCACGCTATGTGATTATCACGCGTCTCAAAGCGAGCCCACATCCTTTTATTCTTAATCTTCACCTAAGCACTTTGGTGGGTGAGCGTGGCGAGAATGCCTGGTCGGAAACGATACAAGCGGCTGAAATAGCACGCACTAAACAGATATTGAATGTAATCGGGCTCATTGAGAAATATGTGCTTATTCCCGGCGTGCCGGTCATTTTAATGGGTGATTTTAACGCTAAACCAGACGAGTATACGCTTAGGAACTATTTAGTAGAAGATAATCATTTTGTCCGTCTTGTTCCCGAAAATGACATCAATACTCATGGCAGCGCGGGCGCGGTTGACCATATCTACTTTGCTCCCGCTCATCGTTTGCTGAGTTACAAGTGCTGGGTGATTGATGATGAGCTAACCCAACGGATTTCAGACCATTTGCCGGTTGTGGCAGATATCGAAATTGAATAATTAAAGGTGACTATGCAAACTGTAAAATATTTTGGTACTGATGGGATTCGGGGGACTTACGGCGCACATCCGATGACAGAAGAATTCATGACCCGTCTCGGTTTCGCGGTGGGCACGGTTTTGGGGCATGACGCTGATGCCATTAGCGAACAGCCCATCGTAATGATTGGTCGGGATACCCGCGAATCAGGTCCGGCCTTGCAAGAGGCGCTTAGCCGTGGGCTGACTGCGACAGGTGCGATCGTTTGGGATTTGGGCATATTGCCTACTCCTGGCGTGGCTTTTTTGACCCAGGCTCATCAGGCGTCTGCCGGAGCAGTTATTTCCGCTTCGCATAATCCAGCCAAACAGAACGGCATCAAGTTCTTTAGCAGTGAAGGCACCAAACTAAGCCTGGAACAAGAGTTGGAAATTGAGGCGATATTAGAAGCCACTCAGCTTGAAGATATCGCGCCAATGGACGAAAGTAAAGTTTTTGATCGGATGGATCTGCAGGCTGATTACTTGCGTGGGCTTTTGGCATCGCAACGCGGATTGAAGCTAAATGGCAAACGGGTTTTGGTGGATTGTTCAAATGGCGCTGCGTATCGCCTGGCGCCCCGTGTTTTAGACATTCTGGGTGCTGAGGTTTTGCCCATCAACACGATGAGCGAAGGCAATATGATTAATGTAAACGCCGGCTCTGAACGCGCGCGCTCGAATCCTGCTGAATTAGCTGCTATTATGAAAGAAAAAGGTGCTGAATTGGCGGTCGCTTTTGATGGTGACGCGGACAGGGTCATCTTTTTAGACGAACTCGGTCGCTTAATAGACGGCGACCATATCCTGGCTATTTTAGCAGATTATTTACACGCGAAAGATTTGCTTCTGGGCGATACTTTGGTCACAACTGTGATGGCAAATGGCGCGTTGAAAAAATATGCCCAAAGACAGGGCTTTAAGTTGAAAACAACGCCTGTTGGTGATAAATACGTCACCGAAGCTTTACAAGAAATCCAAGATGAAACAGATGACATCAAAAAAATCGGCTTGGGTGGGGAGCAGAGCGGACATATTATCTTGCTGGACCAAACCCATCAGACCGGTGATGGCTTGCGCACAATGCTCTTTGTTTTGGCTGTCGTGATGCATTCAGATGAAAAGAGCCTGGCGATTTTGGCAGATCGCATTCAAAAATACCCCCAGTTGGTGGCATCGTGCGACGTGGCAACAAAAATTCCACTCAATGAAATCAAAGCATTAAACGCGCGTTTTGAAACCCTGGGTGAAGACTTGCCCGGTTTGGTGGAGATGAATTCGCGCTATTCTGGCACGGAAAATAAATACCGCCTGATGCTTGAAGCCGACACGCGCCATACTGCTCACGACCTGGCGAAAATTGCCTGGGAAATTTGCGATTTGGTTCAAGCTGAAACAGGCAGCCCTGCCGGTAGTAAAATTGAAGTTTTAAACGTAGCGGATGGCGGCCTAATTCCCAGACTATAATACATAATATTAGTAAAACGGAGCTAAACATGTTTGACGACAAACCTTTTGTAACCCAAGTGCCTTATCGCTTTAATCGCCTGAACAGGGCGATTTTGGTCGCGGATAAACCCGAACTTTGGCAACCGGCTATTGCTGAGATGAATGCCTTTTTGGATGAACTTGAAGCATGGCTGCACGCCAGTGTGAGGAACCTGGGCGAAGACTTAGTTACCAGTTCGCGGGTTTTGAGTCTGTTGCTTAGTCTTGCAGCAACGGGTAGTCAGTGGCGTCTGGAGCTTTTTAACTCTGTGGATGCACAAGGAGAGCTGTTTCGTAAACAGTTAGATGAAGACTATCTTCCTAACAGTGCGCGAATGCGACGCAAGGCAATCGACTTGGCAAAGTTTTATTTGACAGCACCCGTTTTTGCATCCTTACAAGAAGATATCGCGTTTGAAATATTGCCTCTTTTGGAAAGTCTGGACTCTAAACAAGACCCGGACCGACTGATGGCGTATCGGGTCATTCAAATTGGCAATATTTACGAACGCTTGTATGCCATGCGCTTGCGCACTGCAGACCCAGTATTAATTGGGCTGGCGGGTGTCAAAGGTTTGTTGCGCGAAATTTACGACCGCAAATATTTGCGCTTCGGTACATCGGGCGTTCGTGGCCGCTGGGGCAACGACTTCACCGAAACCCGCGCGCGACAGGTGCTGCAAGCCATTTGCGACTTTATGAACAATGCGAATGTGCCGGCTTTTGTCGGTGCTGAAGATCTTTCCGGGCGGCGCGTAGTACTTGGGCACGACACCCGTGCCAACGCTGATGTGGTTACCCAATGGGCAGCTGAAGTCTGCCTGGCGAACGGTTTTCGGGTGGAAATGGGCACACGCGATGTGCCCACGCCGGCGCTATCTTATTACGAAACAGATGGTTTGCCCCAGGATGACGTTGCAGGTTTGATTATCGCCACAGCCAGTCATAACCCGCCCGAGTGGCAAGGCATCAAATTTAACCCGCGCCTGGGCTATCCCGCACCAACCAACGTAACCGACTTTATCGCTTTTCGCATCAATGAGCTGCAATTAATCGATGCGGCAGGTGGCAAGGCGGATGTGCAAGCTGCCAAGACGCGTGGTTTAGTACAGGGTTTCGACCCGCTGGATTCATATGTGCGCTGGATTAAGAATAATGGAAAGGGCAACGCGCGCATTCCCATCGACTTTGACCGAATCCGCCGTTATTTTGCCGATAAGATGGTTGTGGTAGATGAAATGCACGGCGCCGGACGCGATTATCTGACCCGTCTGATTGGCGAGGCTGGTGTGCGCTTTACGGTTATTCACGCCGAAGTTGACCCCAATTTGGGCGGGCAGGACTATGCCAACCCTGAAGAGCCTTTTAATCAATTGCTCAAAGACACGGTTGTTGCAACAGGCGCGCATCTGGGTATGGGTATGGACACCGACGCGGATCGCTTTGGCATTGTTGATTGCGACGGTACTTATTTCAGACCAAACCAGATTTTGCCCATGCTTGTGCGCTATTTGGGTGTAGATCGTGGTTTGACCGGGCGTATTATTGCCACGCAAACAGGCTCGCCCTTGCTTGAACCTTTGGCTGGCATGATTCCGGGTAACGAAGATAACAGACCTGCTGAGGGTGCTTTGCCGGGTTATGTTGGGCAAGTTGCTTATAAATGCCAGGTGGGTGATATTCATACCCGTTCACTGCGTTATGCTTTTGCTGTACCGGTGGGCATCAAGTATATTGAAGAAATCCGCCGTACAGATAATGCTTATAATTTTCTCAAGAACCTGCCAGATAACTGGCGCGATACCATCCTGATTGGTGGCGAAGAAAGCTCTGGTTTAACCACGCGCGGGCATGTTCTGGATAAAGACGGTCCTTGGGCGAACATCCTGATTATGGATATGCTTGCTTATTATGGCACTCGCGAAGAAAAACCCTTGCACTCTTTGAAAGAAATCTGGGATGAGCTTGTGAGCCTGCCCGGACTTTGGGAAAGCTTTGGCACGTCCACAGACCCCAGCTCGCACGCTGGCCGGGCTGATGTTGACGCGCCTCTGGAAGCCAAGGAGGGCTTTATCAACTATTACCTTGACCTGGTACAAAATACAGGTTTGCAGAATCCCAAAATCGCTGGTCTTACGGTGGATTATTTGGGCGGTATCCGTTATGAGCTG
>JAAZIH010000246.1 GCA_012800995.1 Chloroflexota bacterium | reverse complement strand
TCTGACCGAAGCTGATGCAAAACGGCTTGGCGCTTATGGCGATATGCGCCCGCTCTTGCAAAGCCAGCAGGACCAGGATGCGCTCTGGCAACACCTGGGCACAACGATTGAGGTCATCGCCTCGGACCATGCCCCACATGCCAAATTCGAAAAAGAGGGCTTTGAAAGCCAAAAAGCCTTCCTCATAGCTGAAAAACCGCTGGAAGAAGATCAAAAACGCCCTATACCGCCTGGTATACCAGGACTTGAATCTACTTTGCCTCTCATGCTTAGTGCGGTAGCAGAGAATCGTCTGAGTCTTGAGACTCTTATCAAACTCCTCCACGACAACCCAAAACGCCTTTTCAACTTGCCTGATCAACCAGAAACCTGGGTTGAGGTGGACGAAACAGCTAATTATTTCTTCCCTGACCATCCTTTATATACCAAATGTGGCTGGTCACCATTCCAGGGCATGCGCATGACTGGCGCGGTTCGTCGCGTGGTCTTGCGAGGCAAAGAAGTTTACAAAAATGGCATTATTATTTATTCGAAAGCGAACTAAACAGGAGCAATATGACCGAAAAGCAACTCACCCCCATTTTCAATCTGGATGAATTTGAACGCAAACCACGTTTCATCAATGGCTTTTACAAAAAGGACATCTTAAGGGTTTCACAATTCAGCAAAGATGACCTTGATTACGTCTTTAGCCGTGCTGGTGAAATGATGAAAATGGTTGAAAAGTGGGGTACCTGCGACCTGCTCAAAGGCTACACTTTAGCTTGTGTTTTCTATGAGCCATCAACACGTACTTCATCCTCATTCATTGCCGCGATGGAACGTCTCGGTGGCAAGGTGATTCCTATTACTGAGGGTATTCAGTACTCCTCCGTTTCCAAAGGCGAAAGCCTAATCGACAGCATGATCACCCTTGAACAGTATTGCGACGTTATCGTTTTGCGTCATCCACAAATTGGATCCAGCGCGATGGCTGCCAAACACGTCAATGTGCCCATCATCAACGCCGGCGATGGTGCCGGAGAGCATCCCACGCAAGCCTTGCTGGATCTTTTTACCATCAAGAATGAATTAGGCTGCATTGATGGCTTGCGTGTAGCCATGGTAGGTGATTTGCGCTATGGACGCACGGTGCACTCGCTAACCCAACTTTTGAGCCAATATGATGTTTCCTTGCGCTATGTTTCACCGGAAACCCTGCGTCTGCCCATGGAACTGATGAATATGCTTATCGACAAGGGCATGGATGTGCGCGAATCGCATAAAATTGAAGATGTTATCGAAACCAGTGATGTCCTTTATGTGACTCGCATTCAAAAAGAGCGTTTTCCCGACATTACCCAATATGAAGAAGTGAAAAACTTCTTCGTAGTCGATGAAGAGCTGCTTAAAAAAGCCAAAGAAAAGATGATTGTTATGCACCCCTTACCGCGTGTCAACGAACTTGACTATCGTGTTGACAAAGACCCTCGGGCAGCATATTTCAGACAGGTACAAAACGGGCTCTACATCCGTATGGCACTGCTCGCCGCGGTTTTAGGACAGGCATAAGCTATAACTAAAACTGACAAATTAATATCAAGCGTTTCAATTAAACGCCCGAACACACAAGCTATCGACGGGAGATGAAATGAGCTTTATTCAAAAACTTAAACAAACCATTGAGAAGAACCAATCTTTGCTCTGTGTGGGGTTGGACCCTAACGAGAAAAATCTGCCTGAAGGTGATAGTATTCAGGAAAAACTGTTGATCTGGGCGGGGAATATCATCTCGCAGACCAAGGACCTGGTTTGTTGTTACAAGCCCAACATCGCTTTTTTTGAACAATTTGGTCTGGAAGGACTCGAAGCACTGCGGACCATTTGCAAAGAACTCATCACTGCTGAAATACCCGTTCTCCTCGATGCCAAACGTGGCGATATTGGCTCTACCGCTGAGGCTTACGCGCGTGCATGTTTTGATATTTACGGCGCGGACGCGGTTACGCTCTCGCCCTATTTGGGTTACGATGCCATCAAACCCTTTACCGATCGCGCCGATAAAGCTGTTTTTGTGCTTTGCCAAACGTCCAATCCCAGCGCGAAGGAAATCCAACAGCATGGCATACCAGCACTTTTTGAGCATGTCGCCAAACAATCGCAACATTGGGGCGCG
>JAAZIH010000044.1 GCA_012800995.1 Chloroflexota bacterium | reverse complement strand
TTTAAACCGACAGTTTTTGAGAATGAGGGCCCATGAGCTATAATTAGCGAACTGTGATTAAGCCATTTTGAAGGTTATAGGTACTAAATGAAAAAGAAGACAAAAAGAATGCTAATCATCATCATAATCCTGGGTCTCTTATCTCTCATTGTTTGGGTTGGGGTAACCTATCTCGGTGGTCGCAACGGACCCGTGTTTGCTTTTATTAAAGACCCCTACGCGCATCAGGATTGGATTACACCATCTGGCTTGCAGTGCCAAAACGCGCCATTTATCATCCCCAGTGGCGGTTATATCGGTTATTTGTACGAAGATGTTTTTAAGTTGACTGGGAAACACACCGGTATTGATATATTCGGCGGCGTTGGAGCGGGTGAAATGCCGGTATACGCGCCTTATGACGGTTTTATCACTCGTGAAGAGGGTTGGAAATCATCGCTAATTTTACGTATTCCTCAAGATCCCTTGCAGCCCGACAGGCAAATTTGGGTTTATATGACTCATATGGCCGACAGGTATGGGAATGGCTTGATTGATCAGCTTTTCCCTGCTGGCGCGAAGGATGTGCCAGTGAAACAAGGTCAGATATTAGGATTTCAAGGCGACTTCTCAGGTAATCCTAAGCGTCCGGTTGGCGTACATTTGCACCTTTCGATTGTAAAAGATGATGGTACTGGCCACTATATGAACGAAACCATTTTGGCTAACACACTTGATCCTTCGCCTTATTTTGGTATGAATCTGAACGCGAAAACGGCTGTTTCTGGGCCAGTTCGCTGTTTACTTAGCGTTGGCATAGATTAAGCCAGCACGATTGACTATAATCATGCGATAGACTTTCCGGAGGACAAATATGCAAGAAATTGCCCCTAATATTTTTATTGAACAGAACTCTTTGGGCATGGTAACGGGGATTATCCGTTCGGACAACTCGACCACATTAATCGATTATCCCTTTCGACAAGATGAGCTTAAATCCTGGCGGGGCGCGACTTCCCGTATGGTTTCTGGTGACGCGCGGTATTTAATCATGCTGGACACACATTACGATCGTTTATTGAGTTCAAAGGGCAGCGATTGCACCTTAATCGCCCATGCTAACACCGTTATGCCGGGACGCTTGAAAGTGACCAATGTCAAAGGTCAGGAAGAACAAATGATTCAGACAGAATCATATGATCCTACGGGAAATGTCGCTCGACTCTTGCCACCCGAAATCACTTTTGGGGACAGGATGAACCTTTATCTGGGTGAGTATGAAATCCAATTGCAACACCGGCCCGGCGCAAATTACGCCGCGATTTGGGTTGAAATCCCCCAGGAAAAGATTATATTTGTAGGTGATTCCGTAATGGTCGATCAACCACCTTTTCTTGCCTTCTCAAACCCTGCAATCTGGGTTGGCGAAATGGAATTATTAGCTGGTAAGGATTATCGTGGGTATCAAATTGTCTCAACACGGGATGGCATTGTCAGCCAGGAAAACGTTCGGGATTGGGCTAAAGTGATTAACTTTATTCACAAGACATTTAATGAATTGTTGAGAAAAGAAGCCGATCTGGAAGAATGGATGCTTGAAATTCCAGAAATCATGAGATTTTTCAATCCCTTAATGCGTGAAGATGAACGCTATTATAACCGTTTACGCTGGGGTATAAAAACCTGGTATGAACAGGTGATGAAAACAATGACAGAGGTAGAAAATGAATAATGGGTATGACGCGCTCGTTTCTTTAACCAGGGGTGGCATAGTTGAATCTATGCACTTTGGCGCTTTCGCGGTGGTGGATGCCGATGGATATTTGCTGGCATCGGGTGGCAATCCAGACCTGGTCACTTTTCCGCGCAGCTCAATGAAACCTTTTCAGCTTTTACCCTTTCTTGAGGCTGATGGACCAGCGCGTTTCAGCTTAGACGAAGAAGAAGTGGCGATCATGTGCGCTTCGCATACCGGCACGGATGAACATGTGCGTGTAATAAAAAGTATCCATGCCAAAGTCGGTTTACAGGAAGAAAATCTGCACTGTGGTTTCCATTGGCCTTCTGACAAAGAGACCAGTTTTGAAATGCGCAAACGCGGCGAAATACCAACACCCTATCGCCATAACTGCTCTGGCAAACACAGTGGTATGTTGGCCATGGCAAAAGTACTCCATGCGCCAATGGAAAACTACCTTGAGATGAGCAGCCCCGTCCAAAAAGGTATTTTGAAGAAAGTCGCAGACTTTTGTGAGCTTCCCCCAGAAAGCCTTATTGTCGGTACAGATGGTTGTAGCGCGCCAGTATTCGCGATGCCATTGAGAAACTTTGCGCATGCGACAGCAAAATTAGCTAATCCAGAGATGCTTGGTGAAAAACAAGCCAAAGCCTGCTTGACAGCAACAAAAGCGATGCGCGCGTATCCAACGATGGTTGCTGGTCCAGGGCAACTGGACACCGTCTTGATGGAAGTGATGGCAGGCAAGGTGTTCTCGAAAGGTGGCGCGGAAGGTTATCAGATGATTGGCGTTATGCCGAATGTACTTGCAAAATATCCCAAAGGCTTGGGTATCGCGATGAAGTTTTCGGATGGCGATTCAAGTCGGCGAGCGACTTCAGCGTTGACTGTGGCACTATTAAGCGCCTTGGGTTTTGAAGAAGAGATGAAATTGGAAGCTTTTAAAAAGTTTAACGCACCAATTTTGCACAATTCGCGTGGGCTCGAGATTGGCGAGATTAAGGTCACCCAGGCTGTAAACCTGTAATAAGATGTTTGCGATTACACCCTTTTATCAAGATCGTCTTGATCGTGTTGAAAAAGTTTTAGATGCCCATTATGGTATGCCTGATTGGCATGAATATTTGCCCGCAGTTGATGAGTTGGTGTGCACTATCCTCTCACAGAATACAAACGATATCAATCGCGACAAAGCTTTTGTGAAACTCAAAGAGACCTTTTCAAGTTGGGAAGAAGTGCGGGATGCTGATCCAGAAGCCGTAAAAGAGGCAATTCGGATAGCGGGCTTAGCCAACCAGAAAGG
>JAAZIH010000245.1 GCA_012800995.1 Chloroflexota bacterium | reverse complement strand
TGGGTTTCATCCACGAAAGTTTTTCCGCGTCAATCAGGAGGTTTGAACTTGACGTAAGCGTAGAACACAAACATACATAATCCGATTGTTCCAAGAGACTGCGCAAATCGGTCATCTCAACCCGATTTTCAAAGATAAAATCGGGCGCGATGTCGGCGACGTCGTAGCCCAAAAGTCGCGAACCAAAACCGCGCACGCGTCGTAGAACAGCTTTGCCAACATTACCCACGCCGATGACGCCTACCGTGCTTTCGCTCAGGGTGTGTCCGTTGATTTTCTTCCATTCGCCACGTTTCATAGCAGCATCCATCCAAGGTAAGTTGCGCGCGAAGCATAATAAAGCGGTCAGTACACTTTCAGCCACGGGAACCGAAAAAGCGTTGGGGGTATTTAGCACCGGAATGCCCAGTTCGCGAGCAACATCGAGATCGATCGAGTCAATTCCCGTGCCCCATTTGGCAATTACCTTTAGGCGTGGCGCAAACGCCCTTAAAACTTCAGCCGTGTAGCGATCGTCGCCACATATTGTGCCATCAATTTGCCCGGCGTAGGGCATCAGATCATCCACTTCCATACGTTCTTCAACTTCGGCAACAATCACTTTTAGTCCAAAGCTTTCTAAAATGGGAATAAAGCGGTCTAAAAAAGGTAGCATATAGCTTGCAGTAATCAGTACTGTTTTCATTTATCCTCACAATGCGTTAGCTGCTGCATCATCAACGCTTCAGCTACGCTAAAGTCAATTTCTTCATCTATATCCCAGGCTTCCTGTGCCTCAATTTCGAACATCATTGGCTTGTAGCCAATGCGATTGCTTCTCTTGACCAGATTTTCACGGGTGAAAAGGTAAATGCAAGAGTTTTCTTCATAGATGGGTGGTAAATCCTGGGTGCGTAAAAGCACGTTCGGGTCATGGTTGACTGCCTGGGTGTTGGCATCCCACAAACGGGTTTGCAGACGGGTTACACCAAACAGGGAGTCATATTCGGGCCAATTGGCACGTAACTGGGCAATCGCCCTTGAAATGGTTGAAGCTTTTAAGAGCGGATTGGTACTATGGGTTTGCAAATAGAGATCCGCGTCAATCTGCTGGGTGTCGTAAATCAGGATATCGTTCATCGGGAGTGTATCGGCGCGCATATGTTCGGGACGCAAGAGGCGTTTTACCTCCGGATAATCACGTTCCAAACCCTCAAGAATGACGGGCGAATCAGTATCGACCAAAACACTGTCAATTTCTGGGCAAGCCAGAAGCGTTTCAATGATGTGCGCGTAAAGTGGCTTGCCACACATTGGGCGATAGTTCTTTCTGACAACACGCACCGAATCGTGGCGCATGGGCACCAGGGCAACAATTTTATCGAGAGCCATCAGCATCCTCCTTGAGCATAAAATCGCCATCCGCCAGTATCCCTTCAAGCAAGGCCTGAACGGTGGGCGAATTCTCGGGCAACAGGTTTTGCCAGTCAAAATCTTTGAGCATCACATAACCCTTCCAGTATTTATCCTGCTCCAAAAAAGCATCGAAAGGCAACGATGAGCGGTAAAGTTGATAATACAAAAAGCGTCTTGCGTTTATTTTGTGTTCCTGGGGTGCTGACAGGTTCTCTGCCTTCAGGAATTCCTGCAGAGTCCGATCATATGCCTCTCGATTAGACGGAAAATGCACCACATTTGAGGCAGTATAACGCGCTTTGCCAGCGGAGAGCACCGTCGCGCCCAAAATGGATGCTTCCATACCGATAGTTGAGTTATAAATCATCACAAATTTTGCCATGCGAATGAGGTCGTAAGAATTAATAAACTCATGCGGTGGAATGAAGAGTACGTTTGGTAAACTTTCCACACCGCGCGATTCTGCCCAATCAGCGACCGATTCTTCGCTTGCTTTGCCTTCGCGCTCTTCATCGGGATGTGCGCGTACCACAAAGAGCGTATCTGGATTCGCCTTGGCGACCTCAAGTGTGTTATCAAGCCAGGCAAACATATGCTCAAAAATGAGGTTGGCATGCACCTGGCTGGTGTCAAAAATAACGTTGGTAAACACAGGCACGACCTGTTTAAATTCGCGTGCCTTTGCCAAAAACTCAGGGCTGAGCTGGCTCATCTCTGGCCAAAACTGCAC
>JAAZIH010000244.1 GCA_012800995.1 Chloroflexota bacterium | reverse complement strand
CGTTCAATTGTTGGGATGTATGAAATACCAAATGCCACAGCGACTACCCCAAAAAAGATGAAGTCATTCTTCTTCAACTCGTACTTTTTCAAAAAGTGCAACAAAACTTTTATAAGGGTTACTGCCAGAATGATGTAGAAGAAGACGGTGACGATATCCACCATTCTTACCGAGTCAATCGCGTATTTCAGGTTATCCGTGAGGTCGATGGTATTCTTCACCCCAACCCCTCCGGAAATGATCAATCTTGGATTATCAACTGGGATAATCCCTCCGATGATAACCAGGAACAGCAATTGATACAAACCATCTGCGAAATAGCCCAGAATCAGACCGGCGATCATCTCCGCGCCTTTCATGCGGTTGAAAAGCTTCCCAACCAGAAAACCGAAGAGTACAGCCAGGGGTGTGGCAATTAAGACGCATAATAGCATGCCTTCTATACCACCAAAGCCCCAATTGACCACACAGAATACAGCGATTTGAGCAGCTACCGCGCCGATGACAATTCCGAAGTTCAGCCCCAAACCAGCCAAAACGGGAATGATCAAAGCCAGAACGGTAAAAGTGTTTCGTGTGATGCGGGTAAATACGCCATCCACAATAAAAGAAAGCGAACTGCCAGAAAGCATAATTGCCGCAATACAAACAATGGCAAAAGCTATCATCACCTTGTTGTCAAACAGGAAAGACCCTATTTTCTTGGTAGTTGCGGAAGTTTTGTTCATACGTTACCTCCTTTTGTCTTGGACAAGGCATAGAGGATGATACCGTTTGAAATAATAATTCTCAACACTTCTGGCAGGGTGCCAATTTCAATCACCTCATTTACCACCGGTAAGGCTGTAACCAAAATTCCCTGGAAGAGCAGCGTGCCGATGAGCACATGCGAGATTTTGGCTCGTTTCACCGACGCGCCACCAATCAGGATAGAAGCGACACTGGCAAAACCCATCATCAGAGGCGCGTTGTAAAGTTGCAGGAAGCCATAGGTCTGAGCATAGAGGATAATACCCACCGCGCCGAGAATAGTTGAAATCGCGGTTCCCTGAATACGTTTTTGGTCAACATTAATTCCGCTCGAGAGGGTAAACAGCTCGTTTTCCCCCGCGCCGCTCATGGCAATACCCAGTTTGCTTCTGAAGAAAAGCCAAACCAGGAAGCACAAAAGCGCGAAGAGCAGAATCAAGCCAAGCGGCACCGTGACACCACCAACTTTGAAGGCTAACCAATGCAACCAGGGTGGCTGCGTTGCTTTCACTGTGTCAGGATTACTTAAAAGTCCTCCAAAGCTTCCTGCAAGACTGGCCGTGTTGCGCAAACCCTGCCCCTGTAGTGGCCAGCTCAGCTCACCATTTTTGAAAGCCAGCGAAAGCCAAACAATATTCATAAAGGCGATTACCGAAAAGCCAACGTAGGTAGAAACGGTCATTTCTGAGCCTTTTACCCGATTGAGCAGCAAGCCATAAACAATCCCTAAAAAGGCTGCCATGACTACACCAAACAACAGAGCTAAGAGCAAAGTCGCCCAGGGCGCGCCCGCGCCAAGTACCTGGGGCCAATCCCGGACGAAACTGATTTCCATCGCCAGTACCGAGCCCAGAAGCCCGGCAGAAATACCTAAAGATACACCAAAATTCAATCCGATACCGCTTTGAATACCCGGCACCATAGCCAATACCAAAGTACCGTACATCAACCAACGTCTAAGGACATCACTAAAAATCGCGGCAGATGAAAAACCCAGCGCGATAGATGCCACGATTAGGAAGATAAAAAACAGGCCGATGATTAATCTTGGTAATCCAATGTTTTCGTAAATAGTTTTTATCGTTTTCATGCTGATACCTCCTCACGGACACCAGCCATAGCCAATCCAAATGCCGCGTCAGAATCATCTGGCCGCATTATAGAAAACACATTACCCTCAGAAACAATCGCGATGCGGTCACACAATGACCTGAGTTCAACCAATTCAGAACTAATCATCACAATGGTTGTTCCGT
>JAAZIH010000243.1 GCA_012800995.1 Chloroflexota bacterium | reverse complement strand
CCAAACAAGATGAGGAGATTTCATGACCCAAACTGAATCACCCAATAAGTACAATCGCATTCTACTCAAACTTTCCGGCGAGGCATTGGCTGGACCAAGTGGCATGGGCATTGACCCAAAACAGGCTTACGAAATTGCCAAAGTCGTCAAAGAAGTCCGGCTATCAGGCGTTGATGTGGGCGTGGTGATTGGCGCCGGCAACCTTTGGCGTGGCTTAAGTGGCGAAAACGTGGGCATGGACCGCGCCACCGCGGACTATATGGGCATGCTCGCCACCGTGATGAACGCCCTGGCACTGATGGACGCACTTGAACAAAACAAGGTCATTACACGTGTTATGTCTGCTATCGAGATGCGCACCGTCGCCGAGCCTTATATCCGACGCCGTGCCCTGAGGCACCTTGAAAAAGGACGCGTGGTTATCTTTGGCGGAGGCACGGGCAATCCCTACTTCTCTACAGATACCGCCGCGGCTCTGCGCGCCACTGAAATTGGCGCGGATGTGGTCATTAAAGCTACAAAAGTGGATGGCGTTTACGACCGCGACCCCAAAATATTCCCTGATGCGAAACGCTTTGAGAACATCAGCCATATGGAAGCGCTCAGTTTGCGTCTCAACGTGATGGATAGCACCGCTATTTCACTATGCATGGATAACAACCTACCCATCCTCGTGCTGAACTTCTTCGAGCCAGGCGTGCTCATGCGCGCTATCAAAGGCGAAAACGTCGGTACTCTGGTGAGCTAAACCGCCCAAAAGCTATTCTCTTAAATTAAAAAGCTGGCACGATTTCAAATGCCAGCTTTTATTATTCTTCAAAACTGAAAGTGTGTCTTCTAAATCACCGTTCAAGCCCTATAGCAGCGCCCAGAACTGATAACTTTGGAAGTAGAAGACAGCCACAATGGTCAGGATATTAACAACCAAGAGCAAAACCGTCTTGAAACGCTCTTTTGGATGAGCCTTGAGCACAGGCGGTAGAACCATGAAACGAAGCACTTGCAAAATCAAGCCCAACAAGGTTAAACCAGCCAGCACCGAGACAACAACAACTTCTCCTGACAGTGAGAAAGTTAACAGGCACGCAAAAAAGCCTATAAACACCAGCAATATAAGAAGTTGCAACAGCAAACCGGTCAATCGCCATTTTCGCAAGGGTTTAAGCTCCTCGGAATCACTTGGTGTTTCCTCTTTTTTACTGCGTTTTACCAAAGCGCGTATACCCATGACAATCAGAATCGTCAAAGACACTAAGCCACCCAAAACAATTGCCAGAACAGAAAGAACTGTGATGATAATTTCCAACGTACTAACCTTTTTCAAATCAAAAATGGGATGCCTGATAACCGTTTTTCCATCCACAGTATCCGATTCCCAGGCCTGGTTGAGCATGTCATTATCCATCGCCATGAACTGCACGCCGGTAATCCGTAACGGACCATATTCAACAGTACGAAAAGGCTTGAAAATACCGGAAACAAGAGCGCGTTCTGGCATGCCATGCTTACGTACGTTCTCTTCTCCAAAAACTATCTTTTCCAGACCCGCGTTGTAAGTTTGCTCTGCGCTTTGATTCGTCATCACCACAATGCCGACACCTGAAACAGGGTCAAGCTGCAACTTGCTTGACATGCCCGCGGTATTGCCCCCATGTCCATAAACGATAACATCATAATAACCGACCCAAAAGCCATGACAGTTTTTAGCCAAGCCACTTTTAGGAAAAACATCCGTGGCACTGTAGAGCGTGGCAAACGTCGCGGGATTCTTGAACAGAAGGGAAGCAGTTTTTGAGCCCGGCGCCAGGGCTTGCCCAAATTTTACAAAGTCCTCCAATGTGCCTGTCGCGGAACCAGCGGGATACATCGGGACTATAAAATCACATTCCACAGGCCTAAGTTTTGCCGTATAACAACTTATGCTTTTTCGTTGCTTCTGTACCCATACATTATCACTCATACCAGGAAAAATGGACGTGTGGTTCATGTTCAGCGGCTGAAAAATATGCGTATTGACGTAATCAGCAAAATTTTGTCCGCTTACGCGTTCAACAATATATCCTGCCAAAGTAGCGCCCCAGTTAGAATAAGCGGTAAACTGACCCGGCGGGAAGATTTGTCTGGGTTCGCTTCCAATAAGCAAGGTCTCCAGGTTTTTGGAAGAGTCTGCTTCATTGGCAAAAATATTTTTATACACTTCTTCAAATCCAGGCGTATGATTCATCAAATGAATCATCGTAATCGGTTCGTCATATTTTAGATCAGAAAGAAGTGTGTCAGGCAGATAGGTTCTGATATCCGCGTTGAGATCCAACAAGCCCTGTTCCCAAACCTGCATAACACTCACCCAGGTGATGAGCTTGGTCACACT
>JAAZIH010000043.1 GCA_012800995.1 Chloroflexota bacterium | reverse complement strand
CACAAAGGTTAGTTTTGGAACCCTTGGAGGGTATCCGCGCATCCGCGGAGTCAAAACTGTTTGATTATGTCGGCTGGACTTTAAACGCATTTTTCAACAAGATGGTTTCTTCCTCGCTCAAAGCAGAAAGATTTATGACGAATGAAGAACAAACAACCTTGGTGAAGGCTTATTTTGAGCAGGTTGGCGTTGTGGAAGGTTTGGAAGACGCGCTTGAAGATGTGCTGAACCAAGAAGATCAAAAGATGAATCCCAAAGCTGTACAGAATGCTAAATTAAACCTTGCACAGGCAGATCAGCGATTGAAGCATTTAGCAAACCTTACTGAAGCAGTTCTGCAAAACCAAACTGAACGTGTCCTTTTAAGCATGGACTTTGGCAGCTTAGGGCAAATCATTCCGCCGGTTTTGTACCAGGTTTCCGATTTACCCTTGAACTTGATTGTTTCACCAAGGGACGAAATAAAAACGTCCCTGTCCTTAAGTCTCAAATCAGGTATGGATGCGGTTGAGAAAAACCATCTTGAAGAATTTATCTTTGCTGAATATAATCACGCCGCATTGATTGAAGAGGTGGGCGGTGTTGGCGCGTATCCGACGATGGTCATGCGGAGTAATAATATCAACTGGACGGTTGAAACGATCGCTCATGAATGGATTCATAATTACCTGACCCTCAGGCCACTTGGTGCGCGCTATTTTGAGAATAACGCAATGCGTACCATCAACGAAACAACGGCAAGCCTGGCTGGAAAAGAGATTGGGCAGGAACTTATCAAAACCTATTACCAAGAGCACATTGTCATCGGAACACGCCCTATGCGCAAGCTTTGTTGGGTTGTGAGCGAAGAAGAACGTGATGCACAGGGCTTTGACTATCGGGCAGAGATGCGCGAAACGCGGGTGACGGTAGATGATCTGCTCGCGCACGGACATATTGACATGGCGGAGCGCTATATGGAGCAACGTAGACATGTCTTTTGGAACGAGGGGCATCGCATCCGCAAACTCAATCAAGCATATTTCGCGTTTTATGGTTCCTATAACGACACACCAGGTGGTGGCGCGTCAGGGAAAGACCCCATCGGACCTGCTGTGCGTGCCTTGCGCTACAGTCAACCCTACCTCAAACCATTTCTTGATACAATACAAGCCGTGCGCAGTTTCGCCGACCTAATGAAATTAGTGCCATAGTTCGTTATAATGGATAAAAACTGGAAAGAGAATGCCATGAAAGAAAGCTCACTCATCTTTGGTGCCCCAAAAAGGAATCCCTTGCTGATCGTCATTTCCGGCCCAAGCGGAATCGGGAAAGACGCGGTAGTTGGTTTGTTGAGGAAAAATACGCCGGATACGTATTTTGTGATTACGATGACAAGCCGCGCGCCACGTGTGGACGAAACCCATGGCGTGGACTATTTTTTCGTTGATCGCGAAACTTTTGAAGACCATATCGCCAAGGATGAGCTTTTGGAATACGCCAAGGTTTATTCTGACTATAAAGGAATCCCAAAATCACAAGTGCGCGAAGCGTTCGCGACGGGCAAGGATGTCATTATGCGTCTTGATGTGCAAGGCGCGATGACGATTCGTGAGCTTTGTCCAGATGCTGTGCTCATTTTTCTAACCGCATCAAGCAAAGAAGAATGGATGCAACGCCTTATCGCGCGGCGCAGCGAAACACCGGATGAACTGACATTACGCATTGAAACAGCTGAAAAAGAATATGCTTTAATCGAAAAGTTTGATTATTTGGTGGTTAATTCGCACATGCATCTTGAACAAACGATTTGTGATATCCAATCCATCATTCGCACCGAGCATATGCGCACTATACCTCGTAAAGTAGAGCTTTAATGCAACAAGGCCCATACCCAAACAGCGATCAAACGGAGAATACTCCACCCGTACCTCCGGCTACGCCTCATCCTCCGCAAAGGGTGATGATTAATCCGCCTGCCGCGAAACCCATCGTTACATATATCATCCTGGGGCTGACGCTTTTTGTTTATCTGGCGCAATTTTTATCCAAAATGGAATTCAATGCCGATTTTGTTGCTGTGCTGTTTGCTAAGGTCAACCCCGCGATTATATCGGGTGAGTTGTGGCGTTTGGTTACGCCGGCATTGGTTCATGGCAATTTAATTCACATCGGCTTTAATATGTATGCATTGTGGATTTTGGGGCGCCAGGTTGAAATGCTGTTCGGAAATGGTCGCTTTTTCATGCTTTATTTGATTAGCGCTTTTGGTGGCAATGTACTCTCCTTTGCTTTTTCTGAAGCCATTTCAGTAGGCGCCTCAACCGCGATTTTTGGCTTAATTGGCGCGCAAGCGGTATTTATTTTCAAAAACCGTCATATATTTGGCAAAAAGGCGCGTCAAATGTTGACCCAAATAGGTCTCATTTTGCTTTTAAACTTTGCCATTTCAATTGTGCCGGGCTCATCCATTGACCTGTGGGGACATCTGGGTGGTTTTGTCGCTGGTACGGTGTTCTCAGTCCTTGGCGCGCCAATACTTAAGTTGGTCAGGAAAGATGACATGATGGTGATTGAAGACACCACACATAAGAGTGATCGCTACGTGGCTTTTCTGATGGTGCTTTTGGCATTCTCCATTATCGTGTTTTTTGCCATTCGAAGGGCATTGCCTTAATGAAAGACCTGTTCTATAAAATGCTCAAACGGGATGAAGAAGCTTCATCCCGTCTGGCTTTAGAAAATCCACCCAGACCAATTGAACTGCTTTTGCAGATAATTAGCCACAGTTGTGATTCCTGGTACTGGATGATTGGACTTGTGCTCTTGTGGGCCTTGTCTAACCGTGCCGGAAAGGAAATAGCGGTGACTACCGCTTTTGTAACTGGTACATTGGCGTTCGTCGTCTTGCTGGTGAAATTCCTGTTTCGCAGACCCCGGCCAGAAGGTGATTGGGGACAGATTTATCGTGTGAATGATCCTCACTCTTTTCCATCCGGACATGCCGCGCGCGCGGCAGCCATTGTGATTGTCGCGGCGCATATATTGCCATGGTGGGCGGTGATGATTGTTGTCGTCTGGGCAATATTGGTGGGATATTCGCGAGTAGCTCTAAAAGTGCATTATCTCTCAGATGTTCTGTTTGGCTTTCTTTTTGGCGCCTTATTCGCTCTTGTAATGCTCTGGGTCTTTGCGTTTTTAATGCAAATCTTCCCCAAAATCGCCAGATTTTTGTATCAGGGGTTTTGAGGAAGATAAGCTTCTCTGCAGCTGCAGATTCCGTTGCCTTAAAAGCTTAAGCTAAAACCAAACCGCTCAAGCATTTCAAAGTTAAGTCTTCAAGACCGTTTTCGGTAATAACAAATTCATGCTCAGAGAGTTGGCTGGTGAGTTTGGTGCCAACGCTGAAAACATCACCAGTAGGTATATTTACTGTCCTGGGCGCGTCATTGGCGTTGAGCACAATCAACATCGTTTTCTCATCGTTCTTACGTGTATAGGCGACGACGCCATCTTGCGCGTAGATTACTTTATAAGCGCCAGTGCGTAATACTGGATTGGCGTTACGCAGAGCGATGAAGGATTTAATCTGATCACGCAAATCAGTATTCCATTCACTTTCATCCCACGGGAAAGTCTTGCGACAATCGGGGTCCTTGCCACCAGTTAGCCCAATTTCATCACCATAGTAGACGCTGGGCGCGCCAGGATAGGTGAATAGGAACAAATATGCCAGAGCAAGCCGTTTCGCGTTTCCGCTTACCAGACT
>JAAZIH010000242.1 GCA_012800995.1 Chloroflexota bacterium | reverse complement strand
TGGCACGAGATAAACGCCAATCAAAATGACAACGACTGCTATCACACACAAGGCAGCCATAACAATTGCGGACAATATTTTATCTTTCATCACAGACTCCTTCTCAGAACTTTTATGGTCTGATGAGCCAAGTTTAATCGAAGTTTTATCGAAAGTCAATAAAAATTAGCCGAATAACAACAAACAAACTGAGCAAAACGATCATTGATTTGTTTTTATATCAACTATTATCGGTTGTAATGAATTGTGTGGCGTGACATCGAACTTGGATAGCCAACCGGTTGTATATCAAACTTCAATGGTGGCTCTACCAAAGTGCTGGCGTTATGTATCCTAAAGGATATTTGCCAGCCATGATTAAAAGTGGCAATGAGTGTTGTTTTTGACCTCGGCTTGAAACTAATGTTAATTAATTCATCTGGTAATTGAAATTTTCTCCCCCAGCCAAGCGTATTGTCCATATTAAAAGACCAAATGCTGACATTGCCATTTTCTTTGATCACCTTGTAATAATCATGTTGTCCAACTAAGTATTTAACCATTCCACTTGGAACTTTCGATGGCTCGCGAGTAGCCAATCGGCTTATTTCTTGAAGAAAAGCATTCAGAATGGGCATATAGAAACAGTCAGCCTTATTATTCAGCTCTCTCCATTTTAGACCTTTTTCCTGAAGCTCTCGCAAATAATCAAAAATGGGTGTAATGGTATCAAAGTATTGTTTTGAGACGGGAACACCAAACCAATCTTGCCCAAAATTAATTGTTCGAGACAACCTTGAATGCTTGATGGCATAATGTCTGTTTTTAGCTGATATACCCCATGTTTGCCCTGTTTTGCTGTTGGTGATGAGAATATCTCTGACATCACCGATCGCGCCACTTTGGTCAGATTGTGTTTTGATGACTAATGGTCCGACGCGAAAATTATTATCTTCGTTCCAGATAAAATTAAAAGCGTGTTCTGCGGCTTGTTGAATTCTTTGTTTTTCAATGGGAGGACAGAGTTCAAAACTTTGTTTTATGACATTTAGTTGGTCATTAATCTCTATTTTTGCAGGTAAATTTTCTGCTAAATAGATTAATAAACCATATTCAAAGGCACGTCCGGTTACATTTTGTGTTAATTTCATAGCTTTACATCATTGCTTAATATCACAACTTCATTAGAGGATTTGTCTTTAGACATACCATATACCCATTCAAGCGGAATGATACGATATTTTTTATAGAGATAACGCACTTCAGGACAATCGTTGTAAGAAAGAATCCATCTGTCACGTTTAGAAAGCATTTCCGAAAGTTTCGCGTGATTAAAATCGATGTGAGTGTTTCCGTTAATGCCATATAAAGCCTGCTTATTAAGATAAGGCGGGTCTAAATAAAGGAAGGCATCATCATTTTTAGGGATAGATTCAGTAAAATCTAAGCATTCAACTGAAAAGTTACTCACAGAAAAATTTTTTAGGCGTTCTATTGAGCTTTCTGTAAAGCGTGGATGACCTGGAGACATACCTCCCGATAAAGTCGTCCCCGAAAAAGAAGAGCG
>JAAZIH010000241.1 GCA_012800995.1 Chloroflexota bacterium | reverse complement strand
GGAACAAGCCAGTGGTTTGCCGCCCTCGCCAGCTTCAGATGTTTATTCTTTGGGTGTTATTTTTTATGAGCTTTTAACTGGTCAATTACCGTTCGATGGCAAGGATTCAGCGGAGCTTTCGCGTAGACATAGACTCGAAGAGCCAGCACCACCCACTTTCTATAACCCGGAAATCCCAGAACAGCTCGAAAAAATCATCCTCAAAGTACTTTCCAAAGAGCCAACCGCCAGATATCGCACAGCCGACCAATTAGGTCGACTCCTGATGGGCTTCTATGAATCGCAATTGAAGGGGGCTCACAGCATGATGATGAGCGGCCCCGCATCACTGGGTGTTACGGGCGCGACAACGATTCCACAAAGTTTGCCAGATTTGACACAAAATGCTGCTATTCAAGCTCCCGTACAAGCTCCCGTTAAAGCGGTTGTGGAAGCCATTGCGCCACCTGTCGTTGCTCAAGAAATTGAAAAGCCCGTGGATTGGATTACATGGCTTTTGGGCATTACCGCGTTTTTACTACTGATTGGTTTGGTGCCTTTTTGGTTTTTTGTTTATCAAATGATAGGACGTTAAGCTTATGCAATATCGTATTTCCCCTTCAATTCTTTCAGCGGATTTAAACCATTTGGGCGAAGCTGTACGGACTTGTGAAGAAGCCGGAGCGGATGCTATCCACATTGATGTCATGGATGGTATTTACGTGCCAAATATCACTTTTGGACCAAATATCGTTGCCGCTTGCCGCAAGATTACAACATTACCCTTAGATGTGCATCTAATGATCGTGGAGCCTGAACGGCATATACCGGAATTTGCCGCCAAAGGCGCGGATATCATTACGGTTCACTATGAGACCTGCCCGCATATCCATCGCACTTTGCAGCAGATCAAGCAATTAGGCGCAAAGGCGGGGGTCAGTTTTAATCCCGGCACGTCCATTGAGCCCCTAAGCTTATTGGCAGATGATCTGGATTTGGTCTTGATTATGTCCGTAAATCCAGGCTTTGGTGGGCAAAAGTTTATTCCTGTCGCGCTTGAAAAGTTACGCCGGGCACGCCAAATTCTCGATTTGGCTGAATCCGAGGCGCATTTGCAAGTGGATGGTGGCATTGATGCCTCAACAATTTACCCAGCATTTGAAGCCGGCGCACGAAATTTTGTGGCTGGTAGCTTTGTTTTTAATCATCCGAAAAGGATTGCAGGCGGGATTCAGGATTTAAAAGACGCCTTGGGGGCGCAAAAGAGCGCATGAATTAAAGCAAAAAAGCCGCTTACGCGACTTTTTGAGCATTAGCGTGTTATAAACTTAGTTGTACGCTTTGGTCAGGGTCTTGATGCAGCGTGTACAAAGTACGCGGCGAACCTTCTTGTTGCCTTCCATGAGCGTAACGCGTTGCAAATTAGGACGAAACTCGCGTTTGGTTGCAACGAGTGAGTGACTGCGATTATGACCGAAAGTGGTTGTTTTACCACATTGAGAGCACTTTGCCATTTTTATTACCTTTCTTGCGTTATAATCTCTAAGCGTGAAGGTGGAAAACGCCGCACGCAAAAAATAATGATAACAGATAGACCAGAAAGAATCAAGCAATTGACATGGAAGTGAGAAACAATTATGACAAGTCAAGATAATCCTATGGGCAAAATTTACATCCTGCCTAAGGCCATCAAAACAATTGTGCGCGATGCCGCGTTGCAATCCTATGGTGTCATCGGTCTTGCGCCGGGCAATGTTCGACAATCATTCATTAAAATGTTTGACGAAGAAGGCGATTATGGTATCAGCGTCGCATCTGATGAACGCGGTCTGGAAATTACTATTAACCTAATCGTTGAATATGGTCTTCGCATCAAGAGCGTAACCGATTCGGTTGCTGAAAGTGTTAAGTACCATGTTGAAAAGACCATGGGTGT
>JAAZIH010000240.1 GCA_012800995.1 Chloroflexota bacterium | reverse complement strand
TAAACCCGTCCCGCGTTTTGAGGATTTATGCTGAGCCAGATGCTGGGTCTCACACTTTCACGCTGACCGAAGTGGGCGTTTTGCTTGATGCGATGGGTGGGGAACTTCGTTCTGTAAAGGATCTTGTGGGCAAGCGAGTGCTCACCCAGTGGGGACAAAGCTTTTTAGTCAGTGAAGTCTCCTTAAACGCGCGTAACGGTCAATTTCGTTTGAAGACTTTCTAAACAGGGATGATGGCTTTGATATAATAAAACCATCATCCAATTGGAGGTCATCATGATTCTGGCTACGTATACATTTCCAGAAGGCTTTTTATGGGGTTGCGCGACCTCGTCGCACCAGGTTGAGGGCAATAACATCAACAACGATTGGTGGGCATGGGAGCAGGAAGAAGGACGCATCTTAAACGGCGATCGCAGTGGTAAGGCTTGTGACTGGTGGGCTGGCAGGTGGCGCGAAGACTTTGACCGTGCGAAAGCCGGCTATCAGAATGCTCAGCGCATCTCGGTGGAATGGTCGCGCGTGCAACCTGATCGCGATCGCTGGGACGAAAGCGCGCTGGATCGTTATCGCCAAATGTTGATGGGGCTGAAGGAGCGTGGCATGGTGCCTATGGTGACTTTGCATCATTTCACCAACCCCTTGTGGCTGGCTGAGTTGGGTGGCTGGGAAAACGACGAAGTGGTGGAGCTCTTTGGCGAATATACCCGCAAGACGGTTGACGCGCTAAAGGCGCATTGTGACTTTTGGGTGACGATTAATGAGCCAAATGTGTATATGGCGGGGGGCTATCTGGGCGGTGGCTTTGTGCCTGGCAAGAATGATGTTAAATTAGCAATAAAGGTCTTAACGAATATGGTTAAGGCGCATGCCAGAGCTTATGAAATCATTCATGAACTGCAATCTGAGGCACGCGTGGGTATCGCGCACCATTGGCGCGGCTTCATGCCTGCCAAAAAGGGCTTTTTGACCAGGCGGGTGGCTGATTTGTATAACACTGCTTTTGATAATGCTTTCGCTGAAGCTTTGCGTTCGGGCAAGTTTGACGCGAAGATCTATAAGGAAAACATTCCCCAGGCTAAAGACACACAGGACTTTTTTGGTATCAATTACTATGGACGCCAGGAAGTCAGGTCCGATTTGTTCAAGCCATCCAGTATGTACAGCGAATACGGTTATCCCAAAGACTTTGAGCTTTCTGATTCGGGATTTGTGGCGAATGACCCAGAGGGGTTCAGGGCGTGTATCCGTTGGGCGAACAGTTTTGGTTTGCCGATTTACATCACCGAAAACGGCACAGAAGACAGCAAAGACGTATTCAGAAGAAAATTTTTGGTTGACCACATCATAGCGATGTGGCGTGAGATCAATCACAACATACCCGTCAAAGGCTATTTTCACTGGAGCTTGGTTGACAATTTCGAGTGGAATTTAGGCTGGGAGCGGCGTTTTGGGTTTTGGCAACTGGACGTAAACACCCAACAGCGCACGCAAAGGGACAGCGGAAAGCTTTACGCGGAAATCTGTCGAACGAATAGCCTGAGTTGGGATGCCATCGAAAAACACGCGCCCGAACTTTATGAACACGTGTTTGGTACGCCGGAATTGAAAGGCTAAACGAATACTTAGATATCTGTGTTAAGGTCTGAGCTTGTAAAAATAGAGATCAGGGCCTGTAAAGAGCGTTTCAATATCTTGTTTTAATAACCTGCCTTTGATCCAGTAATTGAAAAGACGAATTTGGTCTTTCAACTTGTAAGGGCAGGGCTCAGCTTTTAGAGTGTGCATAAGTTCGCCATGTTGACGAATCTTCGCATAAAAACGGTTTTCTTCGTGATCATCGCCAAGTTCCTGGAAACGCTCATAGTAAAAAGAACTCAAAACCGCATAGTCACGTTGTAATCTAAATTCAGGCGTTTTTCTGGTGATTTCTGGAAAGTAACTTGGCGCGTAAGGCGTATAACCGTCGTAATAGGTCTCGCTTTCCGTGATTCCCATTCTTTCAAGATAGTATAGCCCCTTAATGCGAGTGTCCTGGAGCTTGAGCCAATACGATTGACTAAGACCTGCTATAGCGAACAGTGTCAAAGTGATGGCTGCGAGCGTTTTAGCTAAAACCGAGAAAGTTTTATTCTGGCTCAGATGAAGCAAAAAGTCGATACCATATGAGGCGCAAAAGAGAAGACCGATATAAACTGGAAGCGCCCAACGTTCATGGTGGGGGCCGACGACTGCAATCGCCAGTAAAAAGACAATACTAAACAAGAGAAAAAGCGCATTTCTTGCTTTGTCACGAATAATGGCAATCAGTCCTAAAACTGAGAACGCGCTAACAAGCCAAGCAGATTCAATAAAGAAGTAGCTTAGAAAAGTGAAGACCCGCATGGGATAGCTGAGTCCATCTCGACCAAGATGACCGCCAGTGCCTTCAAAAATAAGCGCGGCAATGACATCTTTGTAGCGAATGAACAAAAACGGCGCGACTAAGAATAAGGCTCCAACGAAAATGAAAAATGACAAAAAACCTTTGCGGATAAAGCCTTTTGTGTCAAATTTTCCTTCAGCTTTGCTTTTATCTAAAAAGCGTAAAAGTATGCTACCTGCGACCATAACAAGACTAATTATGCCGGGATATTTATCCGCAGTGCTCACAGCACAAAAGAAAATAGCCAGCCAAAGTGTCCATTCTTTGGCTCCTCTGGCATATTTTATTGAAAACAACATAGCTAACATGACCCACAGGGTTAGAAGGATGTCGGGTGTGGCATAATGCGAATGCCGCACAAAGGATGGGAAAAAGCAGAAGAGTATCGCGGAAAGCCAGGCCATTGATGGTTTGATTTCTTTGCCGATGAAAAAGGCAACAATGGGAACAAAAGAGCCTAATAGAGCCACAAGCACACGAGAGACAATGTAAAAGTGATACTTTTTGGGGTAAAAAACATCCCAAATGCTTGATTTAAAGACAATTTTGCTATAAACCCGCATGGCCGCGCCCGAAAGAACAGCTTGTACCTGAGCCGGACGATTAAAGGAGATCATCTCGAATTTTGATTGAGGAGAGAAATATAAGCCAGAATGGACAACATTTTCTTCATCAGGATGAACCAACAAAGGGTAACCATATTGAATTCCGATAAGCCTTATTGATAACGCGACAAGAAAGATGAGAATTAAGAAGAAAACCGTATTTTTCTTGCTGTTCTGAATATTTCCTTTTTGCTTCATGAGCAATGGCTCCTTTATTTAGGATTAAGCCATATCAGTATAACACTAAAAGGGCAGATTGTTTCTTAACAGGCATATTACTTGCAACTATAGTGTTAGGTTTATACCGAAGGAGTCGATTATGGCAAGTATCATCGGAAAATTCTTCTTACAGTTTACAGAACCCCTGGCGATAGTGGGTTTGTTTTTGTTTATCAGTATTTTGGTTGTGCGTTCAAAAGCGAAAGGCGCGCAATTCTTCTTGATTGTTGCTTTGCTTTTAGTTGCCATCCTGGGCAATAGTTTCTTCTCAATTTGGCTCGCCCGCTCCATGGAATGGCGCCACATGCCTGTGGATGTGACTACAGCCAAAGCTGACGCGATCGTGGTGCTTGTTGATGGCGTTTATCCTGCGCAAAGCCCACGCCTGCGCGTTGAACTTGGCGAAGAAGCTGACCGTTTGCTCTACGCCACAGCTTTGCTCCAACGTGGCGCGGCACAGGGGATCCTGCTCGTTGGCGAGACCGCCGAAACGGAAGCGGCAAAACAGTTGCTGCTTGAATTGGGTGTGCCGGAAATCGCTATTTTTGCAAATCCAACCACGGGCAATATCGTTGATGTTGTCAGCAGCAGCGCTGCTGCTTTGCAGGTGGCAGGTGCCAAGAGTGTCTTATTGGTTACTTCAGCATTGGAAATGGACCGCATGCGCTTTGCTTTTGAGCAAAGCGGACTGGAAATTATTCCCGCGCCATGCGACTACCATATCACAAAAGCCCATTGGGACCGTTCCATGACGCTGACTTTGCCCAATGTGATAACCCATTTGATGCCAACCAGCGAGCATTTCGCGCGTTCTGTGGCAACTTTGCGCGAGTATTTTTCTCTCGCGTTTTACCGGATGCGCGTCATCCTTTAATGTGTTTGTATCGCTGACCCTCTATCAGCGACAAAACTTCCGCGTAAAGTCTGCCAGCCTGATGGGGTGGCAGACTTTAGTTTAAGGTCCAAATAAGGAAAACTACCTAAAAGAAGAGATAGAATCACTGGGAACAAGAATAAGCGAAAAAACGTTTAATAACTGAAAGACCTTTGAACAGAAAAGGAGAAAGAAATGAAACAGTTTAGAATAATCATAACGATAACTTTGTTGCTTAGCATTCTGCTGAGCGCGTGTCAGGCAGTCGTTCCCGAACCTGAGAAGAATATTTACCCTGTTGAGGATAATGTCATGCAAGAAAAAATTCAAAAAGACCCTGAACTTGTTTATCCAATTGAGGAAAATACAGTGCAAGAAGAACCCCAGAAAGACCCTGAGCAAACTTACCCTGTCGCAGAAACGGAAGATACCGATGGCGCTTTTGGAAATTTATCTTACATCAGCGATCCAAAAGTTAGTGCTGAAGAGCTACAAAAACTGGCGCACGCGAGCAATCAATTTGCCATTGACCTTTATCAGCAGCTTGTGGATAAAGAAGGCAATCTGATTTACTCACCTTTCAGCATCTACCAGGCATTGCTCATGACCTATGCCGGCGCGGAAGGTGAAACCGCCCAAGAGATGATGGAGGTTCTGGGCATCAAAGATGGCAATGAAATCCACAACGTGATGAACGCTCTCAACCTGACCTTGCAAGCAGAACCCGTTTATGCCATTGAGGGTATGCAGCCTTTAATTTTCAATATTGCCAATGCTTCATGGGCGCAAAAGGACTTTCATTTTGATCAAGCCTTTTTAGACAAGCTTTCAGCTAACTACGCCGCGGGTTTACGCCTGGTCGATTTCAATAAGCCCGATGAAGCACGCCAACTCATCAACCACTGGGTGGAAATACAGACCAATGAAAAGATTAAGGATCTTGTTCCTGCGGGAATGCTAAACGAAATGACCCGACTGGTACTCACCAACGCGGTCTATTTCAAGGGCGCTTGGACAAACCGCTTTGACTCTGCTCGAAATACGCAAGAGGAATTCACCAGTCTCGATGGCGCCAAAAGCCAGGTTGAGATGATGAATAACAGCTTCACAGGCGCTGGTTTTGTTGAAAAAGACTATAGCGTTGTGCGCTTACCCTATGAGGGAGGCAACTTCGCCATGATGGCTCTCCTGCCCGAAGACTTTGCTGGTTTTCAAGCGTCTTTAGACGCAGACTTGTTGAATGAGATTTTGGAAAAGCTCTCGGAAAGCGGTGCCATGATTCATCTTACCATGCCCAAATTCAGCTTTGAAAGCAGCATTGATTTGGGGGAAATACTGCCCGCTATGGGAATGTCCGATGCGTTTGATATTGATGTCGCTGATTTTTCAGGCATGACCGGCGGGAAAGACTTGTACATCTCGGACGTGGTGCATCAGGCTTTTATTGACGTCAACGAAGATGGTACCGAAGCTGCCGCGGCAACTATGGTTATTATGGCGCCAACAAGTATGCCTGGTGAAGCAATCACTTTGCGCTTTGACCGCCCCTTCATTTATCTCATCTACAACACCGAAACCAATACCGTGCTCTTTATGGGACACGTCGTCGCACCTTAATAAATGACTTTAGTTAGAGACAGTGCTTCCTAATAAAGAGAAGCGCTGTCAAATCTTTGAACACAAGTCGTCTGAACTTATAGCCAAAAAGGAGAAGATATGAAAACAACACGAACAATATGGACGACAATTATGATTTCAATCCTTTTGTTAACATCATGCGTCCCCCTGACAAAATTATCAGGCCCCAAACGCGTAACAGGCAATCTGGCTTACATCAACAATCCCCAGGCCACGTCAGAAGAATTTGCCCAAATAGTTAGTGCTAATAATCAGTTCGCCTTTTCGCTTTACCAGCAGCTAAACAAGGCTGAAGGTAACCTTGTTTTCTCACCGTATAGCATTCATCAGGCGCTGACCATGACTTATGCCGGCGCGCGGAGCGAGACCGAAGCGCAAATGTCCGATGTCTTGGGACTTCAGGAGCTTGAAGACCCGCATCGATTAATCAACGCGCTTAATCGCAAACTTATCGATATACCAGAGCATCTAAAAGAATATCATCAAGCTGTTGAAATAAACCTTGCCAACGCCTTATGGTTGCAAAATGACTTTAGGTTAAAGCAGGAATTCATTGACTTGTTGTCATCAAATTATAATGCGGGGCTTTATCTGCTTGATTTTTCAAAATCAGAAAAAGCCGTTAGCATCATTAATAACTGGGTTTCGACCCAAACCAACAACAAAATAAAAGATTTACTAAGCCCCAGCAACGTTAACGGAACGACGCGTTTGGTTTTAACCAACGCTATCTATTTTAATGGTGCCTGGTTGGATAAGTTTAGACCAGAATTTACCGG
>JAAZIH010000239.1 GCA_012800995.1 Chloroflexota bacterium | reverse complement strand
TGGTGGAGACCCGGAACGCTATCAGACTGTTTTCAACAAGACCCCTGGCTCAGCTGCCGCGCCAACCGCTGGACTGCATTTTACAAAAGAGTTACTCGAAACGCTGAAAGCAAACGGGGTTGAAACAACGACAATCGATTTGCAGGTTGGTCTGGATACTTTCGCGCCGGTTACCGAAGAATACGCGGCTGAACACCACATTCATTCGGAATGGTGTTCTGTATCGAAGGAGGCGGTTGACAAGATTAATACAGCCAAGTCCAGCGGTGGACGAATTATTCCTGTGGGTACCACCGCTGTGCGCACGCTGGAAACATTGGCAGGAAAAACTGAAAATGGCGTGCTTAAGCCCTGGCAGGGAGACACCTCGCTTTTTATCCTGCCGGGTTATCAGTTCAAATTGGTTGACGCGATGCTTACGAATTTTCATCTGCCAGAATCCACGCTTCTCATGTTAGTGAGCGCTTTCGCAGGGCGGGAAACGATGCTAAGTCTTTACCAGACAGCGATTGAAGAAGGCTACCGGTTCTTTTCCTTCGGTGACGCGATGTTTTTGCAATAACAGGCTTTTCTTAAGATGAATCTAACATTAGCACGCTAAACTTACAGGGCTGGAACAAGCATTGCAACTATGTTTTTACCAAGCACAGATAGAGGAACAAAACTATGATGCGTTTTGATAAATTTTCAGAAAGAGCCCAGGACGCCGCAGCGCGTGCCGCGGAGATTATTCAGCGTTATGGGCATAATCAAGTCGACTCCGAGCATATCCTGCTGGCATTGATTGAGCAACCTGATGGTATCGTGAGCCAGATTTTTGAAATGCTCAAGGTGGATACAGGCGCTTTGGTTGATCGCCTGGACGAAATTTTGCGTACTACTCCCAAAGCCAATATCTTTGGTGGTCCAAGTGGGCAAATTTTCCTGACACCCCGGGTAAAGATGGTGGTGGATGTTGCAAAAACAGAATCAACCCGTCTTGGCGATGAATATATCTCTACAGAACACCTTTTATTGGCGATTTTAGCTGAGAGAAACACTCAGCTTGCCAGACTTTTGGAAGAATTTGGTATTAGCCGTCAAGCGGTGTTGGATTCCATCATCGAGTTGCGCGGTGGACAAAAGAGTTCTCGACCTGGAACCGGTCGCTATAAAACCTTAGAGAAATACTCGCGTGATCTCACCCAAGCCGCGAAAGAGGGTAAGTTGGATCCCATCTATGGACGGGATGCGGAAATCATGCGACTTATTACGATTTTAAGTCGACGCACAAAGAATAATCCGGTGTTGATTGGTGAAGCGGGTGTAGGTAAAACAGCGATTGCTGAAGGGCTGGCGCAAAAAATTGCCAACGATGACGTGCCTGAAATTTTGACAGGGAAGCGCGTTGTGGCTTTGGATTTGGGCGCGATGGTAGCTGGCACGCGCTTTAGAGGCGAGTTTGAGGAACGTCTCAAGAATACGCTTGAAGAGGTACAAAGCTCAGCAGGCGAAATTATTCTCTTCATTGACGAGCTTCATACGGTGGTTGGCGCAGGCGCGGCGCAAGGCGCGATGGACGCCTCGAATATGCTCAAACCAGCTTTAGCAAGGGGCGATTTGCAGTGTGTCGGCGCGACAACCCTGGACGAGTATCGCAAATATATCGAAAAAGATGCCGCGTTGGAACGCCGTTTCGCGCCAATTTATGTCGAAGAGCCCAGCATTGATGATACGGTCAACATGTTACGCAGTTTGCGCGATCGCTATGAGGCGCACCATAACGTGACACTTTCTGATGAAGCCTTGAACGCTGCCGCGAAATTGAGCTCCCGCTATATGACCGATCGTAAATTGCCAGATAAGGCGATTGACTTGATGGACGAAGCCGCCGCTAAACTGCGCGTAGCTTTATATTCTCTTCCGGATGAATTGCGGGAAGAGAAGAAAACAATCGATCGGCTAACCGCAGAAGAAGAGCAAGCTGGTCTGGAGCGCGACTATGAACGCGCGGTAAAAATTAAAGCTGAACGCTTGCGCCTTGAAGAAGCTTTCAATGAAAAACGAACCCGCTGGGAAAGTGAAATGAAATTGGATGATGTCGTTGACGCTGAAGATATTGCTGATGTCATCCATCAATGGACGGGTATTCCTTTGACACAACTGATGGAATCAGAGGCTCAAAAACTGCTCCATATGGAAAGCCGCCTCTCTGAACATATTATCGGACAGGAAGAAGCCATTGCCGCGATAGCCGACGCGATTCGCCGGGCACGTTCTGGCTTAAAGAACCCCAACAGGCCGATTGGCTCATTTATTTTCATTGGACCTTCCGGCGTGGGTAAAACAGAATTGGCCAAAGTGCTGGCAGAATTCCTCTTTGATGATGAAGACGCCCTGGTGCGCGTGGATATGAGCGAATACCGCGAGCAACATACGGTATCAAGACTGTTCGGCGCGCCTCCTGGCTACGTTGGTTTTGAGGAAGGTGGCCAGCTAACTGAGGCTGTACGTCGCCGACCCTATCGCGTGGTGCTCTTTGATGAAATTGAAAAAGCCCATCCCGAGGTTTGGAACGCGCTTTTGCAAATCCTTGATGACGGTCGTTTAACTGATGGTCAGGGCAGGGTGGTGGATTTCAGAAACACTGTCTTGATTATGACCAGTAACCTGGGCACAGAGTTTGTGCGCAAGGGTGGCACGCTTGGCTTTTTGGAGAAATCGGATGATAGTGATGTGCAGGCTTCGCACGATAAGATTGAGAAAGCGCTTAAGGACGCCTTTAGGCCTGAATTCCTGAATCGTATCGATGAAATCATCATTTTCTCGCCATTGAGCAAGGAAAACTTGCGCAGTATTGTCGGTTTGCAGGCCAAAGAGCTGGCAGAACGCATGGCTGAATTTGGTTTGATGCTTGAGCTGGATGAGAGCGCGGTGGAATGGATCGCGGATGAGGGCTTTGATGCTACATTCGGTGCCAGGCCAATTGTTCGCGCTTTACAAAAGTTCGTTGAAAGTCCCCTGGCGACCAAATTGCTGGCGGGTGAGTTCAAGACTGGCGACAAAGTCATTGTCAAACATCTTGAAGGAGATGAGGCAATGGTTTTCGAGTCTGAGTCTGGAACAATTGCCGAAAACCAAGAACAAAAGGACACAGATACCAAAAGTTAATTATTAAGTTGAATATTAAACACGGGAGCAGATCGAGCGCTCTCGTGTTTATTCTTAAAGAACATACTCTATGTAGAAAAATGAGCAAAGAGCAATTTAAAAAAATACTCAAGAACCCTGATTTTTTACTGCTGTTAATATACATTCTGTCATTACCCTTGTTTGGTGTCTTAAATCGACCTATTGGTACAGTTCGTGACCTTTATGCGCCAATTGACGGCCTCATCCCATTTGTGCCTGAATTTATCCTGGTTTATCACAGTTGGTTCCCATTTCTAATGATTAACGCTTTCGCGCTTTATAAAACGCAAATATC
>JAAZIH010000002.1 GCA_012800995.1 Chloroflexota bacterium | reverse complement strand
GTGGAACTCACCGAAGAAAACCTGCTCGCACAGATGGACAAAATTAAAGGCTCAATCAAAAGTCGTAATTCTTCAACGGTTGGTTTGGTCAATTCGGCACGAATATATGTTTTAGACAAGCAAACCGTTGAGTTAAATTTTGACACACAGCTTTTATGCGATATGATGAGAGCTGAAAACAACCTGAACCTCGTGCGACGTGTGCTTTCATTCTACTTCGGCACCAAGGTCAGTGTGCAATGCACGTACGGACGACAAGAGAGAACCAAGCACGCCAATACAAGCGACGCAGAAGAAAATCTGGCAGAAATTGTCGCGAAACAATTTGGTGGTGTCATTATTGATACAGAAAAAGAGGACTAAATGGCAAAAGGATACAGAGGACCTGCCGGCAAAGGCAGCGGAAACATGATGGCGCAAATCGCCAAACTACAGGAACAGATGGAGCAAGCACAAGCTGAACTCGCCGAAAAAACCGTGACCGAAACCGCGGGCGGTGGCGCAGTGCAAGTGACCATGACCGGCGATCAGCACTGCACAGCTGTGATTATCGATCCTGAATTACTGGCCGATGGTGATGTAGACCTCCTGCAGGACATGGTGCTTACCGCGACCAATAAAGCTCTGGACGCTTCGCGCAAACTCTCTGAAGACCAGATGGCACCCTTCACCAATATGCTCTCTGGATTTGGAATGGGTATTTAGGTCAAACCGGTCAATTTAAAGATTTACAGCTCATTCTATGCGCGCGCTTCCTCAACCCGTTCAAAACCTGATTGATGCTTTTTCACGCCTGCCGGGCATTGGGCCTAAAACCGCCGCTCGGCTAACTTTTTACCTGCTCAAGGAAAAAAGCGATATCGCTACAGATTTAGCCGAAGCCCTGAGCAATCTCAACGCTGAAACCGACTATTGCCAGCAGTGTCATAACATCACCCTGTCTGGCCAAGCCTTGTGCGAAGTTTGTGCTGATTCGCGGCGCGATGACACGCTCATCTGCGTTGTAGAAGAACCTTCAGACGTCATTGCCATTGAACGCACTGGCGTTTTTAACGGCAAATACCATGTTTTACTCGGTGTCCTTTCGCCCATTGAGGGCATCGGACCCGAGCAAATTAAGTTTCAATCCTTGCTCGAACGCCTTCAAAAGGAACCGGTGCGCGAAGTGATCATCGCCACCAACCCTACCATGGAAGGCGATGCCACCGCGCTTTATTTACAGAAACACATCGCTCCCCTGGGGATAAAGGTCAGCCGCCTTGCACGGGGTTTACCTGTGGGTGGCGATATTGAATATGCCGACCAGAACACGCTACAACGCGCGCTTTCTGGCCGACAGAGCATGGAATAATTCTCTTTTCAGAGTATAATTTTCCCCTAAGACCTTCAACAGGAGTTATTTATGTCTTTAACTGGAAACCAAATCAGACAATCATTTTTGGACTTTTTCGCCAGGCATGGTCACCGCGTTGTGCCCAGTGCTTCGCTTGTGCCAGGTGGTGATTCAACCCTGCTCTTTACCAACGCCGGTATGGTGCAGTTTAAGGATGTCTTTTTAGGCACCGCCAACCCGCCCAGCCCACGTGTGGCAAATTCGCAAAAATGTATGCGCGTTTCCGGAAAGCATAATGACCTCGATACCGTTGGCAGAGATGACACCCATCACACCTTTTTTGAGATGCTCGGCAACTGGTCTTTTGGCGATTACTACAAAAAAGAAGCCATCGCATGGAGCTGGGAGCTTCTGGTAAACGAGTGGGGGCTCGACCCATCCAAACTTTACGCCAGTTACTTTGTCGATGAAGAAGGTGTCATTCCTGATGATATTGAAGCGCGTGACAACTGGCTTGCCCAACCTGGTTTCAATCCCAAACACCTCGTTAAAGGCAATCGCCACGATAATTTTTGGGAGATGGCAGAAGTTGGACCTTGTGGACCATGCACCGAAATTCATTATGACTTTGGTCCCGAAGCCTGCGACAAACAAGGTGTAGAAGGCCATGTTTGTGAAGTAAACGGCGATTGCAATCGTATCGTGGAGATCTGGAACAACGTATTTATCCAGTTCAACCGCTTATCCCCTACAGAATTCCAACCGCTACCTAAGATGCATGTTGACACTGGCATGGGTCTTGAACGCATTGTAGCAGTCATCCAAGGGGTCAAAGGTAACTACGAAACGGATCTGCTCAAGCCCCTGCTTGACGAAACCCAGCGCATTGCCGGACAAAACGATCAGGAACGCACTGATAACCTCACCGCCTATCGCGTCATCGCCGACCATACCCGCGCGGCAAGCTTTTTAATCGCGGACGGTGTCATCCCCGGTAACGTCGGACGCAACTATGTCTGCCGCATGATCATCCGTCGCGCGGCGCGCTTCGCCCGCACCATTGGCTTAAAAGAGCCCTTCATGGCGCAGGTCGCCCGAATCGTTGTCGATTTATATGGGCAACATTACCCGGAACTCAAACGCGAGCAAGAACTTATCTATGAAAGCTTCACCCGTGAAGAGTCCCGCTTCGCTGAAACCCTCGATACTGGCTTTGCCGAGCTCAACCTGCACATGCAGGCACTCAAAGACGCGGGCAAAACCGTACTTGGCGGATATGAAGCTTTCGACCTTTACGCTACGCTTGGTTTTCCCTTGGAAATAACGCGCGATATCTTAAGCGAATCGGGCTTTTCAGTTGATGAAGATGGCTTTTACACTGCCATGGAAGAGCATCGCCTTGCTTCCGGCAAAGGACAAGCAGGCATTGAAAATGATAGCCAAAAAGCTGAACTCTATCAAGCCCTGGATAAACAATTGCATGACGATGGCATTCTGGACAGTGAAGGCGTGATACACGACCCTTACACCGGCCTAAGCCAAAGCAGCCAGCTATTGGCAATCATCAAAGACGGGCAAATCGTTGAAAACGCCGCCCAGGGTGATGAAGTGGAACTGGTCATTCAACATACACCGTTCTACCTTGAATCTGGTGGACAGCTGAGCGACACGGGCAAAATCATTTCATCCAATGCTGAAAAATGGGAAGTTGCCATCGCCAATGTCATCAAACCTTCCGCGGGCTTGATTGTTCATCTTGGCAAAGTCCTTCATGGCACAATTAAAACAAAGGATAGGGTCATGGCGAATGTGGATGTATCGCGCCGGCGCGCCATCATGCGCAACCATACCGCCACGCACCTTTTACACACCGCCTTGCGAAAAGTTTTAGGTGAAAAAGTACACCAGGCCGGTTCAGCGGTTGACGCGGATCGCTTGCGCTTCGACTTCAACTATCCCCAGGCTGTTGCCAAAACAGATTTGCTGAAGATTGAAGCCCTGGTCAATAGTTATATCGCGGATGAATATCCGGTTATCAAACAAAGCAAAACGCTTGAACAAGCCCAAAAAGATGGCGCGATGGCGCTCTTTGGCGAAAAATATGGCGCAGAGGTGCGCACGGTTGAAATCAAGGATGAGCGGGGACGTGTTTCCTACGAACTTTGCGGTGGTACGCATGTTGATAACACCGCTGAAATC
>JAAZIH010000238.1 GCA_012800995.1 Chloroflexota bacterium | reverse complement strand
CTGCGCCGAGCCTGGTAGAGGTCGCCGGATTTATAGTGGGTGAGGGCTTGTCCGTAGAGCGCGGCGGCTTTGTAATCTTCGGTGTTGGCTGGGGGTGGGCTGCTGTAGAGCTTGAGCGCTTCGGTGTAATTGCCAAAGGCGAGGGCTAAATCAGCTTCAGCGAGGCGGGGTTCGGAATCGGGCGTTTTTTCAATAATGACGGGGATGCTCTCGGTAGGTGTTGGCGTGGGCAGCATCGCGCTGGTTGGCGTGGGCGGTGCGGACCGTTGGCGGGAGGGAAAGTTGCAGGCGCTCAGGATGAGTGAAAGGCTTAGAATGATGGATAGAGTGAATAAAAACCGATTTGCTTTCATGTGAAAATTATCAACCATTGCGCGGGGCTTGTCAAATCAGGAAAAAGAAAACAAAAAGCTCCCATACAGGAGCTTTTTTGTTGTGTGCTATTGGGAAGCTTACTCGTTTTCTGGCTCGTCTGCTTCTTCTAAATTTTCCTGGATGGGCTCGATAAATTCTGTATCCTCAAATTCGCCAGCTTCCATGGCTTTGAGCAATTCGCGGGCTTTTTCAATTTGGGACTCGTGAACGAGAATGTAAACTTCGCCTATTTTGCCTACAGTAAAACCATAGATTGAACCAGCTGCATCCTGATCAACAATAGTTTTGATACCTTGTGCCTCGAGGAAAGCAGCAATTGATTCGCTCATCAAGCGATTTTGGGTTTTATAGACGACATGCATATCTTTGTAGTAACTCATTCAAACATCCAATCTTCGGTAACGCGTTTCCAGCGCACGAGTTCTTCCGGCTTAAACCAAAGCGCGATTTCAGCCTGGCCATTTTCAACGGAATCGGAGGCGTGCACCAGGTTAAATTGGGCTTGAATGCCGTAGTCATGGCGAATGGTGCCTGGGGTAGCTTCGGTGCCACGCGTTTTACCTACGGTTTGGCGAATAGCAGAAATAGCATCGGGTCCTTCCCACACCATAGCCATTACAGGTGAGGAAGTGATGAAGGTGATGAGGCTGTCGTAAAAGTGTTTACCTTCATGTACGGCGTAATGCTTTTTAGCCAGTTCTTCACTCACTAATAAGAATTTGGCACCGATTAAGCGTAAGCCACGGTCTTCAAAGCGGGTGATGATTTTACCGATGAGTCCACGTTGAACACCATCGGGTTTGACGAGTACGAGTGATTGTTCCAAAAGATTATTCCTTTCTAATCGCTTTTCAAGATTTCATAGGCTTCCCAGAGTGGGCTAAAAGCCTCTTCAATGCTAAGATGCTTTCTGATAGCGATGTTAGCAGATTTGCAAAAATTAAAATCATCCTTATGTTGGACAATGAAGTTTTTAGCATCATTGAACTTGCCATCAAGGATGAGCGCTTCCAATGACTGCATTGGATCAGCGGTTATTTCTTGAGCTAATGCCCACCCGCTTTCTTCTGGTTGAGGCGGTGCAACAAAGGCGTTTTCTTGCGTGTAGTCAGAAGCAGGTGCCGGGCTTTCCGGCGTTGTTTCTGCGGTGTTGCGTGCCCAGTCCAATATCCATTCTGGCAAGGCTGTGGAATCGCGCTGGGTCACCAGTTCTTGGGTTTCCTGACTGGCTTGCAGGTCTGATGGAGTGGTCAGGATGGGTTGCGTTTTTTCGAGTTCGGTTCTTCTTGGCGTCTTTACTGGTTGAGTATCCTGGAGCATCATTAGTCTCCTAAGTAATCGCGCAATTTACGGCGCACGCTGGGATGGCGCAGGCGGGTGAGAGCCTGGGCTTCAATCTGGCGCACGCGTTCACGGGTGACGCCCATTTTTCGGCCCACTTCTTCGAGTGTGTAGGCTTGCCCGTCCAACAGCCCGTAACGCAGTTGCAAAATGCGCACTTCACGGGGTGGCAGTTCTTCAAGCACTTCATCCAAATGCTCTTTGAGCAGGTTTAAGGTGGCAAGTTCATCGGGTGGTGGAGCTTCATCATCTTCAATAAAGTCACCAAGGACGGAGTCATCCTCATCGTCGGTTGGTGTCTCTAATGAGAGAGGACGACGTGAGACTTGAATCATGTTCTCCACTTTTTTGGGAGTGACTTCCAGGGCTTCGGCGAGTTCTTCAACTGCGGGTTCGCGCCCTAATTTTTGGGTAAGTTGATGCTGTACGCGTAAAAGTTTATTGATTTGGTCGCCCATGTGTACGGGAACGCGAATTGTGCGGCCCTGATCAGCAATCGCGCGGGTGACCGCCTGGCGAATCCACCAGGTGGCATAGGTGCTGAATTTGTGGCCGCGTTGGTATTCAAACTTCTTGGTGGCACGGATGAGGCCAATGTTGCCTTCCTGGATAAGGTCAAGGAAGGGCACACCGCGCCCCATGTATTTTTTGGCAACGCTGATGACCAAACGCGAGTTGGCGGTGATGAGGTGGTCTACAGCTTCTTCGCCATCTTCGATGTCAGCCTGGAGTTGCAGGAGCTTCTTCATGCTGTGCGTGCCCTTGGCTAATTCCTGGCGAGCTTCGCGACCTCTTTCAATGCGTTTGGCAAGGGCGACTTCTTCTTCAATGCTGTTGAGAAGATCAACGCGGCTGACCTCTTTGAGATATAGACCGATGGTGTCATCTGTATCAATGTTGGCTAAATCATCGCCATTGGAGGCAATATCAGCTAAATCTTCCGCGTCGGGTTCTTCTTCGTCAAAATCTTCAGTTTCTGAAAGATCGGTGTCGGATGGATCCTCTTCAGCGTTACTGTCTTCCACGTAACTAATGCCCGCGTTTTGCAGGTTAAGGATTACTTCGTCAATCTGGTCGGGTTCAACCTCAGCTTCCTGCAGATAAGACAGGATTTGGTCATAAGTGACTCTGCCTTTTTTTCTGCCTAATTCGATTAAGCGACTGATAGTTGTAGTGACAGGGTTTTCATCCATGTCCGATCTTTTTGTTATTCTTGCCATTCGGTTATGCACCCTTTTCAATGATAAATTTATTCGCACTTGATAGAGTACAATATTTTTTCGGTAAATACAAGTTTTTGGGTGAAAGACTTGGCTTTCGGGCTAATTGCGCGTAGATAATTCTAAGATTGTGATAAAGTGATGGTTGTTATCGCAGCTTTGTCGTTTCAAGT
>JAAZIH010000237.1 GCA_012800995.1 Chloroflexota bacterium | reverse complement strand
GTTTTTGAGGAGGTCAAGCACATCCGCCAGGTGGTCTTAATGACCGATGCTGGCGAAGCCAACCGTGACGTTGAAAACTGGTACACGCATGTGGGATTTAAACGTTTTGAAGATATAGGTGTGCAAGGCTTTGCACGTCTTAATTCACCGGAATCCTAAATCTAAAGTTTGTTTTTGGTTTCATCTAAGACACGCTTAGATTTTGCAGACCTTTCAGCCTGCCTCGCCCAACTTTTGTTTTATTCGCCCAAGGAGCGCGCGTAATTCAGGCACTTTTAGGAGCCAGATGATCACGCCATACGCTAACAATCCTAAAACACCGCCACCCAACAAGACCAGATATTTTGACTGCCCAATCATCAAGCGCATCCAAGCCCAGATGACGCCAGCCATCACCGCCGAAGCAAGCAAAGACTTCCATGTCGCGCTAAAGAGCTGCTTTCCTTCCAAGCCTTCAAGCCTTTTGCGCAAAATAATCAAGAGCACGATGCTTTCCAATGTGGTCGCCACTGAATTTGCCAGTGCCAGTCCACCATGCGGCATGTAGATAAACAAGCGCACAAACAAGAAAGACAATGCGATGTTCAAGCCCATCGCCAAAAGACCCACGATGACCGGGGTGCGCGTATCATGCATGGCGTAATAGCCACGACTGAGCACCTCCACCAGGCAATGCCCTACCAAACCAGCACCATACCACAACAGTGCCCAACTGACCATAGCGGTTGAGTTCGCGTCAAACTGGCCACGCTCGTAAATCACCTGGATGAGCGGTACCCGCAAAATAATCATGGCAACCGTGGCAGGAATAGCTAAAAGCAAGACAGCACGAATAATGCCCGAAAGCGTTTTACGAAAGGTATCATGCTGACCCAACTCATATTGCGCGGAGAGCGTCGGTAAGGATGCTGTGCCCGCACTTTGGGCAATAGCTGCCTGGGGCATGAGCATCAAGGTAAATGCCCAGGTTACCGCGCTGGCAGCGCCTTCACCCAAACTCAATCCAATAATCGTGTTCGCTACGAAATTGAGCTGAACCACACTCGCGCCAACTATTCGCGGAAGCATGAGCTTGAAGACCTGGCGGGTGGCTTTATTTTTCAAGCCTTCGCCAATAAAATACGCGCGCTTGGGGAGCTTAAACAGCGTTGGCGCTTGCAGCAAAAAATGTCCTGCCGCGCCAATCAGCGTTCCGTAAGCCAGACGATCAATGCCCATTGATTTTGGTAAAAGCAAAACGCCTAAGATAATGCCCAGAGAATAGGCGGACGGTGCCAATGCCGGCCATAAAAAGACCTGATGCGCATTGAGCATACCCATCATCAAACCGCTCACGCCAAATATAATCACCGTGGGCAACATAATGCGCAACAAGCGCACAGTGAGTTCTATTTGCGTCAGTTGTGTGCCGGGTGTAAGCACAAAAAGCCCTTTTTCAACAATGGCTGGCGCGAAAATCCACATCAGCGCTGCCACAATGAGCAAAATGATGAGCAATGTGTTCAAAACGCCCGACGCCAAACGCCAGGCTTTGTTTTCCTCGCGCTTGGTCAGCATTCCGGTAAACATGGGGATAAACGCCGAGCCTAAAGCACCTCCAGCGGTCAGGTTGAAAAGCAGTTCAGTAACACGGTTGGCAGCGTTGAAAGAGTCAAGTTCAGCTGAGGTGCCAAACGCGCCCGAAACAACCATGCCACGCAAGATTCCAATGAGCGTGCTAAAGACATACGCCAGCATGACTACTGACGCCGCGCGGGCGATTTGCTGCCCTGCCACACTGGATTGCTCAAGCATCGTATCAAGAGTCTGCGATTTATCTTTTGTCTCAGCAAACACTTCAGAGTTATCGCGTTTTTCTTCAGGTATCTCATCTTTAAATTCCATCAACTGTCACCATATATTTCGTGTCGTTAATCTATCATATCGCTAAGCTTATGCTTGGCTTCTTCCCACAAGGCATCCATCTCCTCAAAGCCAAGCTCATTGAGACTCTTGCCCTGTTCACGTGCCGATTCCTCGATATACGCGAAGCGGTTTTTAAAGCGCGTGTTTGTGCCACGAAGCGCAGTTTCCGGGTCAACCTCGAGCCAGCGCAGGAGGTTCACCATGGCGAACAAGACATCACCACCTTCTTTTTCGCGCTCTTCGGGACTTTCAGCGGCTTTCAGTTCCGCGAGTTCTTCATGTATTTTATCAATAACCGGCTCAATCGTTTGCCAATCAAAACCAACCCGGGCTGCTTTACGCTGTATTTGCTCTGATTGACTCAAAGCTGGTGCAATTTCAGGAATGCTGTCCAATAAACCTTGCGGGCGTTCCTGATGGTCTTTGCGTTCGCTGGCTTTAATCTTTTCCCAGTTGTGTAACACGGTATCCACTGAGTCAACAACCAAACCCGCAAAAACATGCGGATGACGGCGCTTGAGTTTGTTATTGATACCACTCAGCACATCGGTCATGTTGAAATCGCCCTCTTCGGTCGCAATTTGGGCATGTAAAACAATTTGTAATAACAAGTCGCCCAATTCTTCACGCAAGCCTTCCATGTCCTCATCATCAAGCGCTTCAAGTGTTTCATAGGCTTCTTCAAGCAAATGCTGACGCAGGCTAAGATGAGTTTGCTCGCGGTCCCACGGGCAGCCACCCGGCGCGCGCAATCGGGCGATGACCTCTTGCAGGTCTTCAAACGCGGTGCCTTCCTCACGCGCGGGCAGATAAAGCAAGCTCATCATACCCAAATGCACTGACTGGTCTATGGCATAGAGTGGAAGGGTTTCAATTATTTCTTCAGGCGTGCCAAGATTGTGGAGCAGTTTGACTTCAAACTCGTCCGGATAATTATGCATGAGGGTCAGCTTTAGCTCCGAAGCTTCAAATTGCCCACCTAATTGGCTAATAATCGCTGGTGTGGATGGCGGAAATGGTGGCACGAGCAGACTCCCTACATAAAGCCCATCCAAAATCGCCGTTTGTGGCAAAAGGTCCAAGCCCAGCGCGGTGCAAACAGGTTCCAGATAACCCAATCCGTCAATGACGCGCACAGGAATATCCGTTCCCGAAAGGATTTCAACAACTTGACTCACCGTCTCTTCGCCGATAAAGGGGCTACCAGGTACGCCATATGTCACACCCTGTGGACGTCTGGCGAGCCCGACAAGCTCGCTAACAATAGCCTTTAGCACATCTTCAAGGATCTGCTGACTCTCATACAAATGGTCAAAACTATATCGCGCAAGGTGTTCAGGAAGTTCTGCGCACACCGGATGAAACGCCGTGCGCAGGTAAATTTCTTCAGTTTCTAAAAGATGTTCCCAGGCTTCGCGTGTGAGATAATTCGCGCCAGCAGGACCAAGCCCAACGATGACGATACCTTTTTTTTGCATCGCATTCTCCTATGCAAAACACATTTCCGATTTGAATTAAGCAAAGGCTGTCCACCCAAACGGTGGCAGCCTTTGTTATGTAACTAAGTTGCGACAGGCATGAGTTTCACTTAGCATACCTGCCCGACAACGAGCAAACTAACGCTTGGTGTAGGTAGGAGCTTTGCGAGCGCGTTTGAGACCGGGTTTCTTGCGTTCCTTAACGCGGGCATCGCGGGTGAGCAAGCCCTTTTCGCGCAAAGCTGTACGCACCGATTCGTCTTCGGCAAGCAAAGCGCGCGCCAAACCAAGTTTTACGGCATCCCGCTGACCGCTCACACCGCCACCCATGACCTTAACAGTCACGTCGTAGGCGTTGGGGTTCTTTCCGGTTGCTTCAATAGCTTCCAGAATAGCAGGGATGTCGCCGCCACGGGGGAAGTAATCCGCGATGGGCTTATCGTTGACGGTAATCACGCCACTGCCTTCGTAAATGCGCACGCGGGCAGTGCTTTGTTTGCGTCGTCCAACAGCTTCGATGTATTGTGCCATAATTCCTCTTTATCTACTTTCCGAATGGTTTCGGACCCTGGGCTTCGTGGGGGTGATCGGGGCCAGCATAAATCTTGAGATTAGCAAGATAGCGTGCCGTGAGCTTATTTTGGGGCAACATACCGCGCACCGCAAAGCGGATGATGCGGTCGGGATGTCGTTCCATCATACGTTCATAAGTCACTTCTCTAAGACCACTTGGATAACCAGTATGTCGTCGATACAATTTTTGGGACGTACGGGTCGGATTAGCATAGATTTTTTCAGCATTAATCACAACCACGTGATCACCCAAGACCACACCGGGTGTGAAATCGGGTCGATGTTTGCCCACCAAAATTTCAGCGATTTTGCTTGCCAAGCGTCCGAGAGTTTGACCACTGGCGTCTACCAGATACCACTCGCCTTCAGGCTTTCCTTTAGGGACATAAGTTTTATCCACTTTTTCTTTCTCCGTTTTCTACTTTCACCGGTTTTAAGCCGGGATTCATTCTACTTTCAAATTCTCGCCCAAGACACTATCAGGGTATTCAACCTGCATGAGGCATAAACCTCTGGCGGGAGCTAAGCTCACAATGCCGGTTGCGCCCTCAGTGAGACCTTTTTTGACGATCTCAACCGGAAGCTCTTCCAAGCCAAGCTTAACGAGCACAAAAACGATACGCCGCACCATGTGGTAGAGAAAAGCATTGCCGATGATCGTGAAATGCTGTTCATCGCCAGCGCTTTTCCAATCTACCTCAAAGATTTCGCGCGTTGTGCTGCCGTCTTCTTTCAGAGCCCTGCCAAAAGCCCGAAAATCGTGGCTTCCGAGCATAAGACACGCCGCTTCGTTCATCAATGAAAGATTAGGCGCTCGGTCAAGACGCCAGGCAAAGGCATCACGCAAGGGGTCGCGCTCAGGCTGAAAATAAAGCCGATAGCGGTATTCGCGTCGCAGAGCGTCGTAGCGGGGATGAAAGTCCCAGGGGACTTCAGTAGCGTGTTGTGCTACCACATCGGATGGCAGCTTGGCGTTCAAAGCTTTAACCAACTTACTTGTGCCGTGCTTCCAGTCAAAATTGAAGCTAATCACCTGCCCCAACGCGTGCACACCACTATCCGTGCGCCCAGATGCCATAATGGCTCTGCCCTGCCAGCCTAATTTTCGCAGGGCATCTTCAACCGTACTTTGCACGGTTGCTTTGTGAGCCTGGCGCTGAAAACCCGCGTATGCAGTGCCTTCGTATGCGAGAATAAGTTTGTAATGTGCCATGCCCTTCAACTTTCAGAAAGGCTCAAATAAATCTCAATTTACTCAGATACCAGCTCTAAAAGCGCCATTTCGGCATTATCGCCCAAGCGCGGACCGGTTTTGAGTAAGCGAGTGTAACCACCGGGTCGGTTCGTAAAACGCGGGGCGATATCATCAAAAAGTTTCTTGACGATTTCTGTGCTGTTGTTGCCTAAATAGGCAG
>JAAZIH010000236.1 GCA_012800995.1 Chloroflexota bacterium | reverse complement strand
GGGGTATTGTACATGGAATCGCCCTTATCCTGAACGTGATAGCGCAGGTACACAGGAACATTCTCATCGATATCTTCACGAATCAAATCTTCGCGGATAATGACAATTGCCATACCAGCGGGACCAACGTTCTTTTGCACACCACCATAGATGATGCCGTAATCAGAAACATTGACTGGTTTGGAAAGGAACATGGAGCTTTGGTCAGAAATCAAAATCTTGCCCTTGGTATTGGGCAGTTCCTGGTAGGTGGTGCCATAGATGGTTTCGTTTTCGCAGATGTAGAGATAATCAGCATCTTCACTAATGGGCAAATCGGAAACATCAGGCACATAGGCGTAGTTGCGGTCCTTGCTGTTAGCAACGATATTCACTTTGCCAAAGCGACCTGCTTCTTCGGCGGCTTTCTTGGACCAGCTACCGCTCACAACGTAATCAAAGACGCCATTTTTCTTGAGATTCATCGGAATCATTGAGAATTGCAAAGTCGCGCCACCCTGGATGAAGAGGATCTTATAGTTCTCGGGAATGCCCATCAGCGCGCGCAAATCAGCTTTGGCTTCGTCATGGATGCCTTGGAAAACTTTGCTGCGATGGCTCATTTCCATCACGCTTTGACCAGAGCCGCGATAGTTAAATAACTCTTCGCGCACTTCTTCCAAGACTGGCAAGGGTAACATGCTGGGTCCGGCTGAGAAGTTGTAAATTCGATCGTATTTCATATTTGGTAATCTCCTTTATGGTTGCTTGTTTTTCTTCAGGCACACTAACAGAAACCTGCTTAATCATAGCTAAGTTGGCCTGTTGAAATCATAGTCCGCAATCCCGATTCGGTCAAGTGAATCAGGCGAAAATGAGCCTGATTTAGCGCCTTTTAGCTATCATTAACACCTTGATAACCCTTTGCCAAAGCTCCTGGCACTCGGGCATTTTACCTGGCTGGCAGGCTGCTTTATAATCATGCTATGGCAAAATTTATTCGAGCGGAGAAACAAAACTGGTTACTCATTGAAAAAATTGGCAGTGGAGACGCGGGGGAAGTTTGGCGGGTTGAATCCGAAACAACTCAACAACGCGCCGTGCTCAAACGCCCAGTGCAAAACGTATCCGGCGGCACGATGATACGCCAATCCTCGCAAATTGAAGCAGAAGGGCAAATATTAGCCGATTTAGAAGGCGTTGACAGCAGCAGAAACAACATCCTCGTGCATACACCCTTGCTCATCGACAAAAGCCCTGCCGGAACTTCCGGTACCAGCGGACTTTTTATCATCAGCGAAGAAGTCGCTGGCAAGTCTATCACCAGCCTGCTTGACCAACTCCGCCAGGGACATTCGCCTTTCTCACAAGTACTCACGCTCAAAGTCCTGGCTGCCAGTTTTCAACTACTAAGACAAGTTCATGCCAAAGGCATCTTATGGAATGACGTCAAAATGGATCATATTTTTTGGGACGAGACCGAAAATAAAATGTCCTTTATTGACTGGGGTAACGGGCTGAGATTTGATCCAGACACACCTGGTGAGCAAGTCAATCCTGGGCTCGACTTTCAGCAACTGGTCAACGAAGGCAGACAACTACTCACCCAAATTGCGCCTGGCTTGATTCAAGATTTAGCTTGGCCAGTGTCGGTTACTGGATTAAGTCAATTGGATATCTTTCATTTGCAAATGCGCGTGGAATATCTTGAAAGCCACCTGGCTATGCGCGTT
>JAAZIH010000235.1 GCA_012800995.1 Chloroflexota bacterium | reverse complement strand
TTCTTCAATAATGACGTAATAGTCAGCCAACTTACTTGTCACCAGAAAGTTTTGATCCACCAGAATAACGGTGCTTGTCTTGGCAAGTTTAGCGATAACCTCGATTAATTGCTCAATGATAACCGGCGCTAAACCCTCACTCGGCTCATCAATGAGGAGCAGTCTGTTTTGAGGAACCAAAGCGCGCGCGATAGCCAACATCTGTTGTTGCCCACCCGAGAGTTCCGTTCCGCGCAGATTGATAAACATTTCAAGGTCTGGGAACAGTTCAAAAATCATTTCACGTTTCGCGTCAAAATCGCCTTTCTTACGTTCAGCTATGCGCAAATTTTCTTCAACACTTAAATCTCTAAAAATTGCCCGATGTTCGGGCACATAACCAATATCGCGTTGGGCAACTTCAAAAGGACTTAGCCCTTGAATGAGTTGATCCTCAAAGATGATTTGCCCCTCTCTGACATCAACCAAATTCATGATAGATTTGAGCGTTGTTGTTTTGCCGGCACCATTGCGCCCCAAGAGAGCTACGATGGATCCTTTGGGCACTTCGAAGCTTACATTCTCAAGAATGTGATAATGGCCGATGTAACTTTGAATGTCCTGGACTTTCAGGATGATTTCATTTGACGACGTCAATCTCATAAAGCCCTCCCAGGTATGCGGTTTGCACTTCTTGGTTGTTCGCAATTTCCGCTGGCGCTCCTTCAGCCAGCACCTTGCCATGATTCATCACGGTAATATAATCCGCGTTATTCATCACCACATTCATGTTGTGTTCAACCAATAATACCGTTTTTGAACCTTCCTCTTGAACAGTACGAATGAGGTCAATTAACTCTGGTACCTCCTCGCCTGCCATGCCAGCGGTTGGTTCGTCAAGTAATAATAGTTCAGGATCTGGGGCGAGAATCATGCCCAGCTCCAATTTGCGTTGATCCCCATGCGAAAGGAAACGACCGGGAATCATAGCCTTCTCAAGCAAGCCTACTTGCTTGAGGACATCCCAACTGCGTTCATCACAGCCTTCAATCTTGCTTGGATCTCGCAGGATTTTGAAATTATCGCCACGCATGGATTGCGTCGCGAGGCGCACATTTTCGAAAGCGCTTAGATTGGGAAATATATTGGTAATCTGAAACGAACGCCCAAGGCCCATATGGATCATGCGATGAACCGGCAGTTTTGTCAGGTCTTGTCCTTTATAAATCACATTGCCGCTGGTTGGCTTTAACACACCACTAATCAGATTAAAAAGGGTTGTTTTTCCTGCGCCGTTAGGTCCAATAATCGCGTGCAAAGTGTTACGCTCGATTTGGATACTCACATCATCCACAGCAGCCAGGCCACCAAAGTAGCGGGTTATGTTTTGTGTCTCCAAGATGATGTCTTTTTGGGTCATTGAGCCACCTCTGTATTAATGTAATATTTGGCGCCCTTATAAATAAGGGCGCCAAAAGCTAAAGACGAAAATTTAGTTTCCGCCAAGTGAACCCCAGGGGATTTCACCGCAGCGATCTTTCAAAGCCTCTGGCAACAAGCAAGGAGGCACAGGTCGGGTAGTATCCACAAAGGTATAGAACATGGCTTCAGGATCAGTCAGGTTTTCAAGTGTCAGAATGTACATATCTTGAATAGCGACGTGATCTTCTGGGCGGATATAAATCAAGCCCTTGGGACCTTCAAACTCGAGTCCTTCCATCGCAGCAAGCAAGGTTTCGGGCTCAACAACACCATTGGTTTTCTTGAGGGTTTCAATGACCATAATAGCGGCGTTCATACCATCAGCGTCAAAGAGATCAGGTACAGCATCGTAGCGTGCTTTGAGCTGTTCAATCAGGTAATCATTGATGGGGTTCTTGGGAGCACTGTAGTGGTAAACGATACCAGCAGTGGTGCCAATCGCGTTGCTATAGAAAACAGGCATCATCAGGTTGTCGATGAAGGTAGTACCAAGTTCTTTGGTCTCGGTCACGCCCTGATCAGCGGCGGCTTGCACAATAGAGATGAAACCAGCACCAGCCCAGGTGAGAATATAGGCTTCAGCCTCAGAAGCGGCGATTTGCTCCATATAGGGAGTGAAATCAGAAGTGTTTTGTGGCGCGAAAATGTCATCAGCAATAAATTCGCCACCCAGTTGGCTACAGGCGTCACGGAAAGCTTCGGCTGAGCCATGACCAAAAGAGTTATCAACAGCCAATTGGATGAAGTTGTTGTATTGCTGAGTTAGTGCTACACATTCGTTCATCGCGTCCTGGTAGTTGTTGCGGCTAACGCGGAAGGTATAAGGGTTGAAGCTTACACCAGTGATATCATTGGCAGCTGCAGGGGCAGCAATCAGTGGCACTTTGGCCGCTTCTGCGAGACCTTGCAGTACAGCAACACAAGGAGAGAAAACAGTACCTACCAGGAAATCAACTTTTTGAACGTCAATCAGTTCGTTAGCAACGGTGGTGGTCAGTTCGGGATTGCTGGCGTCATCACGCACGTAGACGATGATTTCGCAATCGTCGATTTTGAAGGTGTTTTCCTGGGCATCGGCGTAGACAAATTTCTCACCTACACTACCAGGGGCACCAGTAGCATATTCCATACCGAGCATGAAGGAGCGCACCATCCAATCGCCATAACTTTGAAGAGCACCACTGATATCCGTAATCAAACCGATTTTGATGGGTTCTTCACAGACTAAACCCGTGGGTTCTTCTTCAGCGGGTTCTTCGGCAGGTTCTTCCTCTGCAGGTTCTTCCTCTGCAGGTTCTTCGACCACAGGTTCTTCCTCTGCAGGTTCTTCGACCACAGGTTCTTCAACCACAGGTTCTTCTGTTGCAGGGACTTCTGGTTTGGGCTGGCAGGCAGCCAAAACCATTGCTACAACG
>JAAZIH010000234.1 GCA_012800995.1 Chloroflexota bacterium | reverse complement strand
GTTGTGTCTGAGGCGGCTACGAACTGATCTGGGATTGATTCGTGGTCTTTATCTTTTATGAGGGCGTTGCCACCAACGGCAACGACTGCAACACCTTTTTTTTGCATAGTGCAAGTTCTCCTTTTGATTTATAGATTTTCACACAGTCGCCTTGAGGCGGCATTATGTTTTTCAGTTTGTTTGGCGATGTCCAGTGGCAGAAATTCACCTTTTTTAACAATCAGGTTTCCACCCACTACGGTGTAATCGGCTTTGACCGGCGCGCAGAAAACAACAGCTGCCAGGGGGTCTTGAAGGGCACCAGCGTAATCGAGGCGGTTGAGGTTAATCGCGAAGAAGTCCGCACATTTACCGATCTCAAGCGAGCCAATGTCTTTGCGACCCAGCACCGCGGCACCACCACGGGTGGCAATACTGAGGGCTTGACGGGCGGTCATCAGGGCAGGGGCGTCTGGCGCGGAGCGTGAGGCGCCTTTGATGCCACTGTTGAGGCGCGAAAGCAACATAGCCTGGCGCGCTTCGTTGAGCATGTGTGAGCCATCATTACTGGCTGAGCCATCCACACCGAGACCCACCTTGATATCTTTGCCGAGCATGGTCATGATGGGCGCGATGCCTGAGGCAAGGCGCATATTGGAACTGGGGCAGTGGGCAACGCCACAGCCATGCTGCGCGAAGACGTTCATTTCGTCATCGTTGACCCACACGGAATGAGCAAACCAAACATCATTGCCAACCCAATCAAGACTTTGCATGTATGCCACGGGTTTGTGACCGAATTTGGCGATGCAAAAGTCGTCTTCATCTTCGGTTTCGGCGAGGTGGGTGTGCAGATGCACACCATAGCGACGCGCTAATTTGGCACTTTCGCGCATGAGTTCGCCTGTCACGCTAAAGGGTGAACAAGGAGCCAAAACAATTTGCAGTTTTGAACCGGGATTGGGGTCATGATAGCGTAAGATGAGGCGTTCACTATCGGCGAGGATGTTTTCTTCGGTATCCACGACACTATCGGGTGGTAAGCCACCCTGGGATTGACCCAGACTCATTGAACCACGCGAAGCGTGCAGGCGCATGCCGATTTGCGCAGCAGCTTCAATCTGATCATCCAATTTGGAGCCGTTGGGGAAGAGGTAGAGATGATCCGAGGCGGTTGTACAGCCACTAAGGGCGAGTTCTGCCAAGGCGGTTTGGGTGCTAAGAAAGATATCATCCGGGGTCATGCGCGCCCAAATGAGGTAGAGTGCTGTGAGCCAGTTGAAGAGGTTGGCGTCCTGGCAGGCAGGTAAGGCACGCGTAAGCGTTTGATAGAAGTGGTGATGGGTGTTGACCAAACCAGGCAGGATGATGTGATCTCTCAGGTCAATCACGCGGTCGGCGGTTTGGGGCAGATCAGCTTGAGCGCCGATTTGTTCAATGAAGCCACCCCTGCAGAAAATAGCCGCGTCTTTAAGTTCGCGATTTTCGCCATCCATGGTGACGATTAAGGTCGCGTTTTTTACGAGTAATGTTGCCATAGTGTCACCTCTCAATTGTAACGATAAAGTTTATTTTTCAGCGAGTTCCAGTGCTCGCATGGTATTTTTGAGTAACATGGCTATGGTCATAGGTCCAACGCCACCAGGCACGGGGGTAATCGCGCCAGCAACTTTTGCCACCTCATCGAATGCTACATCACCGACCAGGCGATAGCCTGATTTACGGCTTGGGTCGTCAACTGAATTGATACCCACGTCGATGACGTATGCACCTGGTTTGACCATGTCAGCGCTAACAAATTCGGGTTTGCCAATTGCTGCGATGAGTATATCAGCGTTCCGGGTGATTGATGTCAAATCGCGGGTTTTACTGTGGCAAATAGTCACAGTCGCGTTTTCTTTGGTGAGCAGCAAGGAAACGGGCATACCTACGATGTTCGAGCGTCCAATTACAACCGCGTTTGCGCCCTGAATGGGGGCTTGATATTCTTTGAGCATCTTCATAATACCGGCAGGTGTGCACGGGACAAAGACGGGAGCAAGTCCTCTCAGAGCGATGCGGCCAATGTTAATCGGGTTGAACCCGTCAACATCTTTGGTCAATTTTATGGCTGCCAAGAGCGATTCCTCATCAAGGTGTTTGGGTAAAGGCAGCTGCAGAAGAATGCCAGTAACTTCGGGATCATCGTTGAGCTTCTTAATTAAGGCATCAAGTTCTTCCTGGCTTGTATCTTCGGGAAGCTCATGGCTAATGTTGCGAATGCCAACGTCATCACAAGCGCGATGTTTATTGCGCACATAGGTTTGTGAGGCTGGGTCATCGCCAACCAGGATAGTGGCTAATCCGGGTGGGTTTAAGCCCCGCGCGACACGATCGGCAATTTGTTTTTTGATGTCATCACGAATGGATTGCGAAAGACTCTTTCCGTCAATAATTGTTGCTGTCATTTTTTAATCTCCATTAACAATTATACCTGAAAGACATGTATAATT
>JAAZIH010000233.1 GCA_012800995.1 Chloroflexota bacterium | reverse complement strand
TCTTTCGATGACGATTTTGGCTCGGGTGGCTTCACCCAAGAGATCTTCGTCGTCCAGTTCTTCGTCGTCATCCAGGCGACGGGCAATGCGTGAACGGGTTTCAATTACGGGAACTTCTTCTTCCTCAATGTCCTTGCGCATCATTTTGCCTTCGATAACGGCATCGGCGATGCGTCCCACGAGCAATTTAATGGCACGGATGGCATCGTCGTTGCTGGGGATGACATAATCGATGTAGCGGGGATCACAGTTGGTGTCAACCATGGCCAGCACAGGGATTTCTTTGGAGACGGCTTCTTTCACGGCGGTGTCGTCGCGTTCGATGTCAACCACGAAGAGCAGGTTGGGCAGGGTTTTCATGTTGCGCAGACCGCTGAGGCGGGTGTCGAGGCGATTGATGTCGCGTTCCAAAAGAAGGCGTTCTTTTTTGGTAAGCGCCTGGACTTCGCCTGTCTCAAACATTTTTTCAAGACGGGCAAGTTCAACGATGCGTTCCTGAATGGTGATCCAGTTGGTCAGGGTGCCACCCAACCAGCGTTGGTTGACGTAGGGCATGCCACAGCGTTCGGCTTCTTCCTGGATGGTTTCCTGGGCCTGGCGTTTGGTGCCAACAAAAAGCACGGTACCGCCATTGGCAACCACTTCGGTCACTTTTTCGGCGGCTTCTTCGAGCAGTTTAACGGTTTGCTGAAGGTCGATGATGTGGATTCCATTGCGCTCGGTGAAGATGTATGGGCGCATCTTGGGGTTCCATTTGTTTGTTCTGTGTCCAAAGTGGACACCGCTCTCAAGCAGAGCTTTCATTGATACAGGGGGCATTATTTCTCCTTTGCGTTATGCCTCCGCCTGGTTTTGCGACCTCTCCTAACCCGATTTTGGGCACGCGGGAGGGTCTGTACCGAGGCGTGTGTAATAAGTAGTCTCTGGGGACTTCCCCAGAGCCGAATAGAGTATATCATGTTTTTAGGGAGTCAAGGGGAAAAAGTAAAATGTTTTCGAAGTTTATTCCAGAGGAGGTGTTTCGCTGTGTAGTATAGAGTTGTATGGCATTTTAATTTCAACGGAAAGTTTGCACTTTGGCTGAAGCTTATGTGTTTGAGCATAACTCACTCAATAATCTCAATCTCCCAAATGTGAATATGGGGCTGGGGATTGCTGGTGTTTTCCTGCAGGCTGATTTTCAGTTCTTCAACCAAATAAGTACCAGCAAAGTAGGTTTCCAGCCAGTCGTTTTTCTCATATCCAAAGCTTTGAACGCCAGAACGCAGGGTTTGGTCTTTATCGGCGAGTTTAATTTCAGCAATGAGCACGGAAGGTGGCTGACCGATGAGCAGACGCAGTCCGCGCATCTCTATGGGTTCTTCAAAGACGATTTTGATAGTAAGTGGATTGGCTTCCAATCCGCGGATGAGGGTGTTGGTATCGCCATCAAAGGCGTTGTAAATTTGACCGATATCAAGCATTGGGTAAGTGATTTTAAGGTCCTGGTCGAACAAGTGCAAGACGCTCGTTTCTGGTTCAGCGCGCTTGGCTTTTTCGCGGTCAAAGATTTCCTGGGCATCATCCACATATCGCAGTGTGACGAAATAGAAGCCGACGTTACCATCAGGCCAGTTTAGACTGTGAATGATTTCAAGGTCTTTGAACTTATTACTCGAACGAGCGGTGTTAAAATCGTCAGGAGGCATAACAAAAACCATGTTCTCGTCAAGCTCTCGAAGGTTTTGAGTCCAGTCTTTGAAGCTGTTGACCTCCACAGGCAGGGGGTATCCAAGGAAGAAAGAGAGGATGACATCGGTGTTATTTGCCCAGGTGGGGCTGACGATGATTTTTTTATCAGGGTGTTCAGCCTGGTAGGATTTGATTTCTGCGGAGAGCTCCTTACCACCCCATTGCATGCCATATAAGCCGTAATCGTGATACCAGGCGGACGCTTTGGTGATAGCGTTGTGGGTCATAAAGCTTGTTGAGGCTATCAAAGCGATGAGCACTAAGGCGACGGGCAGGATGGCTTTTTTGGGCTTGTCTGCCAGCCAACGCAAATGCGAATCAAGCCCCAGGCATGCCAGCATAGCCAGGGGAACTACGGTGACCAAGTTGCGCGTAATCGCGACATCGGCAAGCGCGGCACCACTGGGTGAGACCAGCAAGGCAATTAATGCTATGCGCCAGGCGGGTTTTTTGATTTCGCTGAGTGCCTTAAGGATTGCCAAAGCGATGAATGGCGATAAAAGACGTGGAAAATGCGCCATGTTTTTCATCTGATGACGAATGAGGTCGGTTTGGTTGGGTAAAAACCAATACCTCGGGTCAAGTCCTTTGATATAACGCTTAAAGAACTCACTCAATTTGCTGCCAAGGGGCGCGTTGCCAGCCCAATAGCTTTGCAGGATGCTGAGATGGCGCCCAAGCGATTCGGGGTGGCGGATTCTAAACAGAACATAAGGCAACGCGAGTACAAGCAGCGTGATGACGCCCAGCCAGGGCACTTTTTTGTCTTTAAAGTGGTAGCCCCAGTCAACGATGAGCATAAATAAGCCACTAAGGATGACCACCAGTTGCAAGGGCGCGTAAGCATAAAAAGTGAGGGCTCCGAACAGCAACGCGATGGGCAAAAAGTCGCGGTCTTGCATGCGGTAGCGCAGGTAAAAGTAGAGAAAGGCACAAAAAAGGGAGGTGCCAAGCGCGGTTTCAAAAGCTGTGCGACTGTGCAAAAACCAGGCGGGTATTGCGCTAACCACGAAGGGCGCGAACCACCAGTATTTTATTTTAAAGAAATCGCGTAGCGCTAAACCAAGCGTGAGCGGAAAGATGAGTGTGAGCAGAGCAGAGATGCCACGGGTGAGCCAGATGGAGCGTTCAAATGGCGCGACCAGGGTCTGCAGCCATACCGAGAGGCTTAGGTTGTATTGTCCACCGTTCTCAAAATAGATGGGGATTTGCCCACTGGCGTCCTTAAAGCCATTTTCAATCATCTTGGCGGCTAATTGAGTTTGAATAGCTTCGTCAGAGAAGAAATAAATGGGGAATTTATCGAGCGCAATAATGCGCGTAGCCAAATAAAGCGCCAAACCAAGCACAAAGAGTAGTTCCGCCCAGCCAAAGTGGCTTTTTTCGCTGGTGGTATTTTTTCGTGGCACAGAGCTGTCAACTTGTATCATGCTTTGTTTTGTCGCTTTATCCTTTGGTTTATTCAAGTACGGATTGGAAGACCTCCAATAATCTTACCATTGCCAGGGTGTCAAG
>JAAZIH010000232.1 GCA_012800995.1 Chloroflexota bacterium | reverse complement strand
GCTGCCCAAATCGCTTCGAAAAATGTGAAGAAGAACCGCCTACTGTCGTATTTGGCGATGACTGGGTTGCCTGCTGGCTCTATGAAGGACAAGGTGAATAGCATGACAGAACAATACGAAGAAAAAGAATTTGAACAAAAACCTGAAGAGATTATCGGGGAATTCAACAATTCTGAAATCTCAGAAGATGAACTTGATGATGGTTTTGTTCTGGACATTCGCGGGTTAAAGGTCTACTTTGAACTACGTAAACGTGGTTTTCAACATGCTGGATTTGTACGCGCGGTAGATGGTGTAGACTTAAAACTTCAACGTGGTGAGACCATTGCCATTGTTGGTGAGTCGGGTTGTGGCAAAACCAGCTTAATGAAAACAATTTTGCGTTTGAATACACCCACAGGCGGTGAAATTGAATTTGACGGCGAGATCATTAATGACCTCAAAGCTGATGCCCTCAAAAATGTGCGTCGCAAGATTGGATATGTGCAACAGGATCCTTATGGTGCCTTAGCACCTTTCATGAACGTGCGAACTATTCTTGAAGAGCCACTAATCATTAATGGTGTCAAAAACAAACTAGAACGCTTTGAACGCGTTGTAAAAGTGCTTGAAGAAGTCCGTATGACACCAGTGGAAGACTTTCTTGAAAAGTTTCCCCATCAACTGAGTGGTGGTCAACAGCAACGTATTGTTATCGCGCGAGCGATGATTTTGGACCCCATCCTGTTGGTGGCAGATGAGCCGGTTTCAATGCTCGACGCTTCTGTTCGTGTTGAAATCCTCAAGCTTTTACGCGCCTTGCAAGAGGAGCATCATCTGGCTGTTATCTATATCACTCACGACCTGGCAACTGTACGTTACTTCTCGGAATACATTTATGTAATGTACGCCGGTCAAGTGATTGAAAAAGCCCAGGAAAGCGACCTCATTAATAAGACTGCGCATCCTTATACGCACGCTCTTTTGGCTGCTACGTCTGATCCTGATCCTAAGAACGTGGATGAGTTCCAGGATGTTCCACCTGGGGAACCACCAAGCCTGGTGACACCGCCTAAGGGTTGTCGTTTCCATCCGCGTTGTCCGCATATGATTTCGGATTTGTGTGAAGTACAGCGCCCACCGGAATTCGATTTGGGTGATGACCATCTGGTTGCGTGTTGGTTGTTTAGAGAGAGACCTATTCATCGCAAATTTACCGCCGAAGAATAAGGAAACGGTCTTTGTTTAGAATTAGTTCCAAAACGATGATCATTGTTGGTGGCACTCTGTTGGTGTTGAGTGTTATCATTCCAGCGCTAAGGCTGGCAGAATTTCTGCCAGCCTGGTTATGGATTGATCTCTTAACATATGTTTTTTTAGTCAGTGGTTTATTTCTTGGCATGTTGGGAATTTTTACCTTTGCCAAGGAATCAAGAGATCGCCACGCGCAAGACTCTCAATATGAACGCTTAAGAGATATGGACGATGAGTCGTAAAAAATACATAAATGCATACGAGACTATTTACGAGTATGATGATCAGGGTCGCGAAACACGAAAAATGGTTTACCGCGGCAATTTTTATGAAGTTTCTCTTGACCAAAAAGGCTTAAGCCATTACCGGTTTATCCAAATAACTCTGTTTGTTTTGATAGCAGTTATCCACATCGCGTTGGGTTTCCTCAACAACCCAGGAACACGCACGCTTTATGTAAGTATTCCCTATACGGCAACATTTATCCCTCTGGTGTTTTGGGGCTTTGCGGTTTTTAGATTGCCTCGCAAACAAAAACTATTGCGACTTGAAGAGGTCGGGCTAAGTTTTCATCGGTTAAAGTCTATGACACTGCTGACGATTATTTTTACTGCGATATCTTTAATTGGCATGGTTATTTACTTTGTTTTTTTCTGGAAAACAAAGCAAGGATCTGATTCCGTCTTTTTTCTGGGTAATCTAATTGGATTTGGCATTGCTGTTTATGCCTGGATGCTAAACAAAGGATTGAAAATAAAAGAAATTGTCCATGAGACAGAATAATAAGCTTGAATAAGTGTAAAACTTCAAACCTTTATAAGATTGCATTGACCTAAAATAAATGAATAAAACCATCGACTACCATAAATATATGTAGATGAGTAACAGTACGGGTAATCAACCAATTAATTTTACAAAAACATTACAGCAACTAAATAAGGACATAACAACTGCGGTTGTGATTGACAGTTTTCAGTTTGTCGCATTATAATGATTAAAACTCAATAGGAGAATAGGAGAAATAATGAAAAAATTTACACGAATCTTATCCCTTGTCATTGTCGTGGTAATGTTGGGTAGTATGTTGGCTGCTTGTGGCAAGAAGCGAGCCGATGCCCCGACAATTGACACCCCTCTGGTTGTCGCCTACAGTCGCTTTTCAGAGAAATTTAGCCCGTTTTTTTCTGATACTGCCTATGATGCCGACGTTGCAGGTATGACCCAGATAAGTCTTATGACCACCGACCGTTTAGGTCAGATTATAATGAACGGTATCAAAGGTGAAACCCACGTCTATAACAACACGAAGTATACCTATAAGGGTGCTGCTAACCTGAGCGTGGATTATGATAAAGATACTGATCGCACTACCTACAAAGCGGAAATCCGTAAAGACATGCATTTTTCAGACGGTGTACCCGTAACTGCAGATGACATCATCTTCACTTACTATACCTATCTGGATCCGTCCTATGTTGGTTCAACGAGCCTTAGTTCCTATAAGATTATTGGTCTAAAGGAATATCAAACTCAAACCCCCACAGCGGTTTTAGAGCGCTATACTCAATACGCCAAGGATATCTACGAGGCTGGCCCTGATCACGAATGGTCCTCATCTGATGCCTGGACCCAGGAACTTCAAGATGCTTACTGGGCTGAAATTGAAGCATTTGGTGTGAGAGAATCCCAAGCTATTATTGACTATGTGACCAATAACTATGCTGATAACTACGCTGAGCCATTCATCTACAAAACTGCAGACGAAGTTCGCGCTAATGAAGGTTTGCAGGCTGTGCTCGGTATGGTCCTCTGGGGCTTTGGTGATGTTGTCTGTGCCGAAGAAGTTGGCGAAGACGAAGAATGCCCCGAAGAAGCTGGCTACAAATTCATCGCTGCTTCTGGCGACGAATATGACATGGTTGAACAATTCCCAACTGCTGAAGACTACAACCGCGAAATCACCTTAGCCTACGAAGGCGACCTCGCTACCGCCTGGGAAGTCGAAGCCGCCACTAATAACACCGATATCCTGAATATCGTTGAGACCGAGTTCATCAAAGAATGGGGTCCCAAAGACAAAGAAACTGGTGGTGAAGGCGTGCCTAACATCGCTGGCATCAAGAAAACCAGCGATTACAGTATTGAAGTTGTTATCAATGGTTTTGAAGCACCTGCTGTTTACTCCATTTTGGGTATTAGTATTACACCCATGCACTACTATGGTGACAAAGAGCTTTATGACTACGAAAACAACAAGTTTGGTTTCCCCTTTGGTGATCTGAGCAAACAACAAAGCCTTACCGGCAAACCTATGGGTGCTGGTCCTTACAAATTTGTTGAATACGACAACCGTATTGTTCGCTTTGAAGCCAATGAATATTATTACAAGGGCTGCCCCAAGATTCGCGAGATTCAATTCAAAGAAACTGACTCACGTGATGTTGCTTCAGCTTTGAACACTGGCGATGCTGATGCTGGCGAACTCTCCTTTAACATGGAACGCTTCAAGGAAGTTATGAGCTACAACAGCAATGGCGAAACTACCGGTGATGTCATTACCTTGATTAAAGTTGACAACCTTGGTTACGGTTACATTGGTATTAATGCTGATACCGTCAATGTCGCCGGCGATCCTGGCTCTGACGCATCAAAGAACTTGCGCAAAGCATTCGCAACCATTCTGGCAATCCGCCGCGATGTTGCTATAGCTTCTTACTACGGTGAGTTTGCTTCTGTTATCAATTACCCCATCTCTAACACCAGCTGGGCTGCTCCTCAACCTACCGATGATGACTATCAACTGGCCTTCTCGGTTGATGTTGAAGGTAATCCTATCTACACCGCTGATATGGCACCCGAAGATAAATACGAGGCTGCCCGCCAGGCTGCTTTAGGCTATCTTGAAGCTGCTGGTTACACAATTGAAGGTGGCAAGGCTGTCGCGGCTCCTGCAGGCGCAAAGATGGCTTATGAACTGATCGTTCCTGGTGATGGTACCGGCGACCACCCTGCATTTGCTATCATCACTGACGCAAAAGCTGACCTGGAAAAGATTGGTATTGAACTGATCATTAACGATCCTGCTGACTCTAATATCCTTTGGAATGCCTTGGATTCCGGTCTGCAAGAAATGTGGACTGCTGCCTGGGGTTCAACCATTGACCCAGATATGTACCAGGTCTATCACAGCAACAACGTTATTGGCGAAGGTGGAACCGACTCCAATCACTATCACATCCGCGATTCACAATTGGATCAGTACATCATGGATGCCCGCATGTCTGATGACCAGGACTATCGCAAAGCAGTTTACAAGCAGGCTTTGGATGTGGTTATTGACTGGGCAGTGGAAATCCCCACTTACCAGCGCCAAAATGCAACCATCTTTAGCACAAAACGTATCGTTCTAAGCACTCTAACCCCCGATATCACCACTTTCTGGGGCTGGATGAATGACATCGAACTTCTTGAAACGGTACCCACACCCTAATTCAATTTATTTGAATGGGATGTTGTATCACTTTGTATGATTAAGAATATGAGCCCGCCCTCAGGTGGGCTCATATTTGTCAAACCAGAAAGACGAAGCTGGTTTTTTAACATGAAGGAAGTGAAACGCTATGAGTAATTTCATAATTCGAAGAGTTTTCCTTGGTATTTTTATTGTGTTCTTTGGGGCGATGATTGTATATGGTGTCATTCGCAGTATGCCCAGCTCTTATGTTGAAACAATCGCCCGAGAACGAGCGGCTAACCCGCAGAGCATGCGGACATACCAAGAGTGGATAGATGAGTTAAATAAAGTCTATCACCTTGACGTGGGTATCGTTCCTGGTTACTTTGGATGGCTCAAAAATGCAATCCGTGGTGACTTTGGTATCTCCTTTATTTATAACGTCCCTGTGACTGAAAAATTCAAGGAGGTCATCCCCTATTCAATTGTCTTAAACATAATCACTTTTATAGTGGAAATTGTGATTTCTATCCCGTTAGGCATCCTGGCAGCACGCAAGCAATATTCTGGCGTGGACTATGCGATTACCGTATTTGCCCTGGCTGGACTTTCGTTGCCAACATTCTTCCTGGCAACTTTGTTGAAATATGTCTTTAGTATCAAACTTGGATGGTTTCCCTTGTATGGTATTACCAGCCGGTTCTACTCGACCATGACACGTCCCCAACAAATTATGGATATGGCGCGGAATATGACTTTGCCAGTTGTTACCTTGATGATGCTTTCAATTGGTGGCTTGATGCGTTATACCCGCACGAATATGCTTGAGGTCCTAAACTCGGATTATATTCGCACTGCACGCGCGAAGGGTCTTTCTGAGAAGGTAGTTATTAACAAACACGCTTTCAGAAATACGCTTATTCCTTTAGTAAGCTACATGAGTACACTTTTACCTGCAATGTTCGGTGGCTCAATGATTACAGAAACAATGTATCAAATTCCTGGCATTGGTTATATTTCATTCGGTGCTATGCAACAGGGAGACATTCCTTTTGCGATGTTCTACACAACATTCTTGATTCTGCTCACTCAGATTAGCTTGCTTATTGCGGATATCATGTACGCTGTTGTAGATCCCCGCGTGAGAGTAAACTAAAGGTTGGTGAAACATGAGTGACAAATACAAACAAACTTTAGATAAAGTTGAAGAAATTTTGGATGCACAGCTTGGTAGCGATGGATTGCCAATGACCACACCTGGAGAGATGGCGCTTGATGACCAACGTCGTGTCAAGGTTTTATCACCTGGTATGTTAGTCTTTAAACGCTTCATCCGCAATAAACTTGCCGTTGTGGGTCTGATTATCCTGGCAATCATGTTCACGTTCTCATTCCTGGGGCCAGTGTTTTCCCCGTATACACAAACACAGGTCTTCAAGGGAATGAAGACCATGTCGCGTGAATTTGCAGGTGCTATCTATAATACTGAAGACCGTTACACTGTTGCTGATGGTGAGACCTTCGGTTCCGCCGACCGCGCTGCTTATCTTTTTGCCAAAGGACAGGGGAAAGCAGACTTTAGCTCTGCTAATGGTGAGTTCTATTATGTGGAACTTGTTCCAGGCTTTAACCGCATAACGAAACTTGAAGTTGTCGTAAAAACAGACCCGCTGGGTCAATTGCCAAAAAATGACCCGGCTATATCCGAAGAGTTCATAAAAGCTTACGAAGCGAATAAAAAAGCCGGAAGCTTCATTTTTGACGATGTGCTATACATCATCACTGGAATGAAAGTTAAATCCATTTCAACTGAAAAAGAAATCGCATTGGCTTCAACCTTCGTTTTTGATGCTTATAAGCAAGCTGATGACAAGTTTGTCCAATCTCATGCCTTTAAGCTTGCTGTAGCGAATGCCATTGCTGATGAAAAAGACACATTTCAGGTAGAAGATCGTGAGTTTACGATTGAAATAGATGGAAAGAGCGGTACGGTTTTTGACGATAGTGGCGCAGGCTTTGCTCAAATTTCCGATATTATTGTCAACCCTCTGGATGCAAATGCTTTTTTGAGCGTTGAATTCAAAGACACTGTTCGTGAGACAATGATTGCAAAAGGGGATGAGTTCTATTTCACGGATAAAGATGGCCAGGAAGTCCACTATAAGATAGTTGTTGTCAACCAAAACTATACAATTATGAGGGATAAGGATACTGAAGTTATTCGAACCTTCGAACCACCATCCAAAAATCACTGGTTGGGTTTGGATAATAACGGTATGGATTTGCTCACTCGCCTGATGTATGGTGGGCGTATCTCTCTTATGGTTGGCTTTGTGGTTATCATCATCGAGATGCTTATCGGTGTGGTTTTCGGCGGTATCTCCGGCTACTTTGGTGGTGTGGTAGATACTCTTATGATGCGTTTCGTAGACTTGTTTAACAGTATTCCTTTTTACCCGATCGTGATTATTTTTGGTTCGGTAATGGATAAATTACAAGTTGGATCTAAAGAACGTATCTTTTTACTGATGGCTATTTTAGGCGTGCTTGGTTGGACTCCTATTGCCAGGGTTGTTCGCGGACAAATTTTGAGCCTCCGCGAACAAGACTTCATGGTAGCTACCGAAGCGACCGGTATTCGAACCACAAGGCGCATTTTCCGCCACCTTGTTCCAAATGTGATGCCATTGCTTATTGTTTCGGCAACAGCAGGTCTGGGAGGTATTATCATCTCAGAGGCGACATTAGGATTTTTGGGCTTGGGTATCAAATACCCTGAAGCTTCATGGGGTAGCATTATTAACACGGCATCTGACGCGCACGTAATGCAGAGCTATTGGTGGATGTGGTTGCCCGCAGGCACATTGATTATGCTGACCGTGTTGGGTTTCAACTTTATTGGTGATGGCTTGCGCGACGCTTACGATCCAAAGATGAAACGTTAGGAGTTTTAGATGACTGACGAAAAAATTGATTTGAAACAATTTGAAACAACTGAGGCTGAAGAAGATCGCGTAAAAGAGAGCATCCATCTCAGCGCGAAGGAATCAGCCAGAATTACGCGGGAAAACCGTCGCATTACCGACGCTATCGAAAAACACCGTAATCGTCGAAATGTTGACCCTTCGGAGTATCTTACTGAAATGGTCAATCCGGAAAATGTAGTTGAATTTGACAATGTCCATACCTATTTCTTCACCGATATCGGCACCGTACGTGCGGTTGATGGTGTGAGCTTTGATGTGCCCATTGGTAAGACCGTTGGCGTGGTGGGTGAGTCTGGCTGTGGCAAGTCAGTTACCGCACTTTCCTTGATGCAATTAGTACAACGTCCGCAAGGACAAACCGTCAAAGGTGAAATTCGTCTCAACACCGGCGAAAAGATCTACAATATTGTTGAGACGCCAACCGAGGTAATGGAAACCATTCGTGGTGCGCAAGTTTCGATGATCTTCCAGGAACCAATGACCAGTTTGAATCCTGTTTTTAGAGCAGGAGATCAAATTGACGAAGTTATCGCGTTGCATAATCCTGAGATGAGCGAATCGGAAGTCAAGCAGAAATCGATCGGCATGATTGAAATGGTCGGTATTGCCAATGCTGAAGGTGTCTATAACATGTATCCCCACGAACTTTCGGGTGGTATGCGCCAGCGTGTCATGATTGCTATTGCTTTGGCTTGTAACCCGCGCTTGATTATCGCTGACGAACCAACTACCGCCCTGGATGTGACTATTCAAGCACAAATTTTGGACTTGTTGCGTCAACTGAAAGACCGCATCAACTCCAGTATTATGCTTATTACCCACGACTTGGGTGTGGTAGCCGAGATGGCAGATTATGTTGTGGTCATGTATGCTGGGCGCATCGTCGAAAAAGGAACGGCACATGACGTGTTCTTGAATCCCCAGCATCCTTACACGATAGGCTTAATGGCATCTAAACCGGTTATCAACAAAGAAGTTGACCGCTTATACAGCATCCCTGGTTCAGTGCCTAATCCCATCAACATGCCTAATTACTGCTACTTTAGAGACCGATGTAATAAACGCATGCCCATTTGTAATGGTGAATATCCACCTGAGATTTTCACATCTGATACGCATATGGTAGCCTGCTATCTTTACAAAGATCAAAACGAAGAGGCCAACAATGGAAAATGAAATTCTTTCTGACGAACTGATTCATAACGATGAATATATTGCCGAGGTCTATCGTCTGAAGCAATATTTCCCAATCAAGGCTGGTTTGTTCCAACGTGTGATTGGCCATGTGAAGGCTGTTGACGGCGTAACTTTTAGAATTAGAAAAGGTACAACGCTCGGTTTGGTGGGTGAGTCCGGTTGTGGAAAAACCACTGTTGGCAAAACAATGTTACGACTAAATACTGCCACCTCAGGGCGTGTTCTCTTTGATGGCATTGATGTTTTTGCATTAAACCGTGAAGGTATTCGCGATTTGCGTCCCCGAATGCAGATGATTTTCCAGGACCCCTATTCGAGCCTTTCCCCGCGTATGCCCATTAGCGAGATTATTGGCGAGGCTGTTCGCGAACACAACATCGTGTCGCGGGTCGAACACGATGATTACATTGACCATGTCATGCTCAACTGTGGTCTGCAACCTTACCACAAAGACCGTTACCCACACGAGTTTTCTGGTGGCCAGCGTCAACGCATTTGCATCGCGCGTTCACTCGCTTTGAAACCAGACTTCATCGTTTGTGACGAGCCGGTCTCAGCTTTGGATGTCTCCATTCAAGCACAGATTATCAACTTGCTTGAAGACCTGCAGGAGCAAAACAAAATGGCTTATCTCTTTATCTCCCACGACCTTTCGGTTGTGCAGCACATCTCTGACTACATTGGTGTGATGTACCTGGGTGATATTGTGGAATATGCCAAGAAAGAATATCTTTTTGAGAATCCGCTCCATCCTTACACACAAGCCTTGCTTAGCGCGGTACCTATTCCTGACCCTACCCTGAAGATGAAACGCATCATTTTGGAAGGCACCATTCCTTCCCCAGCGAATCCTCCTTCAGGATGTAAGTTCCACACACGCTGCCCGCATGCGATGGACATTTGTAAGGAAGAAATTCCTCCTGTCATAGAGTTGAAACTTGACCACGAAGTGGCATGTCATCTCTATACTGGACAGGGAAAGGTATTAGATCTTTAAATGACAAGGCAGTATGCTGATGATGACGGACGTGTTATATGCGACATGAACGTCGAGGGCATGCGCTGGTATAACCAGAGCTTATCTAAGGTGAGTGATTATCGTCGCAGCCGGGCAAAGTCAACCCGACCTGATGTCGACAACGTGATGACACCCAGACAAACCTTACGTTATACCTTCTACGCTGTCTTAGCGGGCTTGACCATCGTAGCTGTCTTTGTAGTAGCCTGGATTTTGATGTGGTTATTTGCGACATACGTTTGGTTCAAGTGAGAATTGATGACAAAGTGTTAGAAAAAAGAGCTCGAAAGGGCTCTTTTTAGTTAGAAAGTTATGTTCGAAAGGGCTTGGTTTAAAGGCGAAAGCCTTGCTTTATTTTAAGAAACACAGAAAGCAAACTGTGAATTGC
>JAAZIH010000231.1 GCA_012800995.1 Chloroflexota bacterium | reverse complement strand
GTGCATGGTCAGGAGACCACATCGGGAAAAGAACCCGACATCCACGCAGTGCCTGAACACTGTTTTTTTTCGAATGTTCGACCGTGGTCTCCCGACCACGAGTAAAAAAATTCTATACTGAGAATTGCTGTATCTGCATACGCAAGCATTCTCAGCTATGCTATAATTGCTATTCTGGAGGGTTGTAAACGACCCTGAATTTGCTATGGAAGAGAAACGAACCTTACCAACCCAATATGCCAGGTTATTGATACTCACGGCAGGGCTTATCATGGCAATTGCCTTTTTCATAAGCTGCAATCCGGATCACCAGGGGCGTCCGTCGCTCTCAGACACACAGACTATTCTTTTGCCAGAAGAGACGCAAATTCCAGGCAATACGCCCACCCTAAACGCAAGTTCCGCCGCCACTCGCTTGCCATGGCCAACTTTCGCTGAACCCAATCGCGCTTCGGTTACTCAGATCCCCCCGGCGGTCAGCCCGCTTGAACTAAATGAGGACGTTCGCGTTTGGTTGTTGCTGGGCACAGAGCTTGAAGCTCCGAACGCGGGTCGCACAGATGCCATTCACTTGATTTTTATCAACGAGCGGCTTTCAAAAGCGAGTGTGGTATCTGTTCCTGGCAACCTCTTTGTTTACCTGCCGGGGCACAATATGCAACGCATCAATAGTGCCTACGCCTTAGGCGGTATGCCCTTGTTGCGCGATACGCTGGCATACAACTTTGGCATACGCCCCGACCGTTTTGTTTTGGCGCATAAGGAAGAATTTTCCTGGCTGGTCGATGATATGGGAGGCATTGAGGTGAGTGTTCTATTCGCAATTCGTGATGATTGTGATGGCTTACCGGCCGGTTTGCACCACATGAATGGCAACAAGACACTTTGTTACGTTTCTTATCTGAAAGATGGCGATGAGGTTGATCGCACTTATCGTCAGCAGCAAGTTTTGCAATTGCTCTTTACAAAATTAGTTCAGGATGGCCGCCTGGCAGAGTTGCCCGCGATGTATTTGTCTTACCAAGACAAAATGGAAACCGACATCAGTCTGGCAGACTTTTTGCAACGCATTCCATTAGCACTGCGTTTGGGTGACCCACAACGTATCAGCTACTTTGTAATTGGTTGGGAAAGCGCCTCGCTCTGGGAGCTGCCAGACCACACAAAGACCAGGGTTCTCTTGCCAGACCTCGAGGCGATGGCGAAAACTTTCGCTCAGGCAGCTTCGGTGATTAATGAATCCTCCCCTTTGGGTGAAATTGTGGTCACCTATCAGTGGCAACTGACCGAGGCAATTGCCGGTACACAAACCAGGCAACCTTTGGATATGCAAACCACTGCTGGCGTGCCCAGCCGCACGCCAACGCCAAGGCCAACCCGAACGCCATTGCCACCGGTTTACACGCCAGCGTCAACGGCTATTATCGCGACATCTACACCATTGACACCTTATCCTTAGGCGCGGTAGGAAGTATGAGAAATAAAAAGCAAGGAACAACTATTAAAATAATCAGAGTCCTCCTGGTTCTGTTCATTTTGCTTGCTTTTATTCAGGATAGCCCAGGCATTTCTTACGGTCTGCCCTCTGAGGGACCCCAACGCAGTGTGACTATTAGTACGGACTACACCATCTACGAATGGTGGCTGATGGATTGGAAAAATTCCAATCTGGTTTGCCAGGTCTATACAGAAGACGAAGGCATTCCGGATTACAGCGAAGTGCTTCATTATTGTGGTGCAGCGATTCAAAAACGCTGGATTGAAACCAAGCCTTGTGTTTATGAGGGCGATATAAACAAACCCTCGGATTGTCCCGGCTTGTATATGCACTTGGTGCACACAACGCCTTCTAAAAAGGATGTAGAGATCAAGCTCCCCTCGCCTGAGGTTTGGGTATCTATCGCGGGTTGCGAAAAAACGCCTCAGAAAAACCATTGTTCCCAGGTGCCCTACTTGCGCCTTCAGGCAGTGGAGCCCTTGCCCAACGAGCAGATCATTCAAATTGTCGGGCGAATTAATGGGCTCAATTTTAGCTGTCCTGGTGCGATTTGCGACTTGCCGCTAAGCCCAACCGGTATGAACGGCAGCCTGGTTGAATTTTGGGCGGAGTCGAGTTATGGCGATGCCAGCCCCATTTTCACCGC
>JAAZIH010000042.1 GCA_012800995.1 Chloroflexota bacterium | reverse complement strand
GGTGATGACGGCGATGCCGGCATACATGCGCAGAACGAAACCGATGGCGATAATCATCACGTCGATAATCATGACGTATTTCAGCCAGCGCGAATAAATGAGCATAAGCAGGAAATAGGCGCTGCAAATGATGCCAAATTTCAGGTCGAGATAAAACGCGCTTGGGAAGATGATGAGCGCCAGCACAATCGCCATGCTGATGGCGGCTTTGTTGCTCAATTCGCCCGAAGCGATGGGGCGGTGTTGCTTTTTGGGGTGGGCGCGGTCGGCTTTGATGTCCATCAGGTCGTTGATGGTGTAAACCAGCCCGGAAAGCAGGCAAAAAAGAATAAACGCGAAAGAAACACGCAATAAAGCCTTCCAGTTGCTCAACTGCCCGTCAAAGACGATACCGGCAAAAATGACCATGTTCTTTAGCCATTGCCTGGGTCGCAGGGTTTTAATCATCTGCTTAAACATGCATTTATCTTATCATGTTTTGGGCTTGGACGTGGAAAAAAATCTGTTCGCTGATACGTCACTCTGAGGTAAATAACAATATTGCATATTAGCACGTGGCAGGAGACTTAACATCACTCGCCCCGGCGTCTCGCCGCGGGCACAACCACGTTCGCTGAGGTATCCACGCTGAAGTAAAAGCAACAGGTGAAAATTGCACGACGGGACGCCAGCAGGAGACCCACAACTCTCGCCCGCGTCTCGCCGTGGGCAAATAGATAATTTACCAATACCTCAGCTTATAATCATGGCATGGCAAAACTTCCATTTTATGAGGGTGCGAATTTATATTTCGTAACATTCACACTCAATAACCATGCGCATCTTTTTAAAAATGCGGTTTACAGGGATATTGTTATTGACAGTCTGAAATTTTGTGTAAATCAGCGACACTTGAGGATATTTGCTTATGTAATAATGTCATCGCATTTGCATTTGATTGTATTCGATTCAAATTACAACAATAAACGACTAAAAACAACGATTGACCAATTTAGAAGTTTTACAGCGCATGAAATTTTGAAAAAATTAAAAGAAAATAATCCAGAATTGTTGCTCAATTTAATCGAGAAATCAAGAACAGACAGGGAATATAGAATTTGGACTGATGGATTTCATGCCATTGGATTAGATACAGAACAAAAATTAAAACAAAGATTTGATTACATTCACAACAACCCAGTGAAAGCTTTACTTGTAAAAGATCCAAAAGAATGGCTATATTCTTCAGCATCATATTGGGAAGATGGCAAAATTGGACCATTACCTATTCATCATTATTTGGATGTAGATGAGATTGGGTAGTGAAATTAATAATTACTATTCAGGATAACAGAACAAAATTAAATTGATTTTCTACACGGCGTGACGCCGGCAGGAGAGGAATGGACGCTAGCAGGAGAACAACCAACTATCGCCCCGACGTATCGCCGCGGGCAAATGAAAAGTGCGTGGAAAAGAAGCCACGCACCAGCAGCTAAGCCAAGCAACTGGCGTGTGGCGTCCAATGGATCAAAGATCTTGGTCTGTCAATCTTCCCGGCACGTTTAAGCCCAACCATGTTCGCTGAGGTGTCTTATTGAGGACAAAAAATATATTTTAAAGAGTTGGTCAGTGATAGAAAAGATTTACCTTTGGAATAGTAAAGTCAGTGATGTTGGAAAGGAGGCTTCCGAGAACGGAAGTAGATGAAAAATGTATCACGGTTAATTATAAAATTCACCCCCTCCGGGGAGGGGGAATTAAAGGGGGTGGGTCATTAGGTAAACCACACACAGAAATGGAATAGCTCAATAAATTCGCGAAAAAACGATTACAGTTCGGTATAATTAACAAAGGCCGATGTTTAACAAAGGTGATGCGCTATGGAAAAACTTCTCAGACAATATTTAAACACAATTTACGAAAAAACACGCCAAGGCGACCAAACCGAAGGCAGCTATTACAGCGCGGTGGAAGACTTGTTCACCGATTTCCCGCTTGAAAAAGGACGCAAAACCAAAGTCACCAATTTGCCCAAAAAGACCGAAGCCGGCAACCCCGATTTTCGCGTCTGGGATGGCGATAACTTTATCGTCGGCTACATTGAAGCCAAAAACCCAGGCACAAACCTGGACCAGGTCGAAACCAGCGAGCAACTCCGACGTTATATCCACACCTTTCCGAACGTTATCCTGACCGACTTCTACGAATTTCGGCTCTACCGCGATGGCGTTCACATTGATAGCGCCACAATCGCGCGCTATCACACCGCCAATGTGCTCAAAACCAAACCGCCGCTCCAAAACATTGAAGATTTTGAGCGACTGGCAAACGCTTTCTTCTCTTTCAAACTACCCAAAACCTTTACCGCCGAAAGCCTTGCCACCCAGCTTGCCAGACGCACGCGCTTTTTACGCGATATCATCTTTACAGAACTTCAGGAAGAGAAAAACAGCAAAGAAAAAGACCTCACTGGTTATTACAACGCCTTTCAGGAATTCCTCATTCCAAGTCTTTCAGAAGAAGACTTTTCCGATTTATACGCCCAATCCATCACCTATGGCATGTTTGCCGCGCGCACCCGCAACCCTGGCGAATTCACCCGAAAAAACACCATCAACTATATCCCCCATACAACAGGTATCCTCAGCGATCTGTTTCGTTACATATCTTTAGGCAGACTGTCTGAACAAATGACAGCCATCATCGATGATATCGCCGCTGTACTCAACGTCGCTGATATCAACAGCATCCTTGAACAGTATTACAAACAAGGCAAGGGTGAAGACCCCATCATGCACTTTTACGAAACTTTCCTGAACCAATACGACCCCAGCACGCGCGAAAAACGCGGCGTTTATTACACGCCCGAGCCTGTCGTTAAATATATTGTGCGTTCGGTGCATGAAATTCTCAAAACTCATTTCAATATGCCTGATGGTCTGGCGAATGAGGGAGTAACACTACTTGACCCTGCCGCGGGAACGCTTACTTTTCCTGCTGAAGCGATCAAATTAGCGGTTGAGACCTATGTCAGCAAGTATGGCGAGGGTGGAAAAGACAATTTCATTCGCAGCCAGATACTGCCCAACTTCTACGCTTTTGAGCTGATGATGGCGCCTTATGCTATCGGTCACATGAAGGTTGCCTATCTGCTTGAAGCCTTGGATTTTAAGATGCAGGGTGATGACGCTTTCAAGCTTTATCTCACCAACACCTTAGAGAAAGAAGAAATCCACGAAACGACCTTTCCTTTCCTCAGAGCCTTAAGTGTTGAAAGTCATAATGCGGCAAGGATTAAACGAGAACCGGTTTTAGTCATCCTGGGCAATCCGCCCTATTCGGGTATTTCAGCGAATGTAAATGATTGGACTGAAGAACTGCTTAAGACCGATATTGATGGCGCGCAAAGTTATTACAAAGTTGATGGTAAACCCCTCGGCGAGCGAAAAACTTGGTTGCAGGATGATTACGTCAAATTTTTACGTTTCGCGCAATGGAAGATTCAAAAAGCTGGCAAAGGCATTGTGGCGATGATTACCAATCATGCCTGGTTGGATAACCCAACCTTTAGAGGCATGCGCCAAAGCCTGATGAATACTTTTGACAAGATTTATGTAATAGATTTACATGGCAGTATGCTTAAAAAAGAAGTTTCGCCTGATGGAGACAGAGACGAAAATGTCTTTGATATACGGGCTGGGGTTGGAATCACACTATTCATAAAAAAAGATAAACCAAACACTTTTGAAGTAAACCATCTTGATCTGTATGGGGAAAGAGACTTCAAATATGAATGGTTAGTTACTCATGATTTTTACAATTCACATTATGTAAAAATAACGCCAAAGAAACCTTTTTACTTTTTTACACCTTTTTCTACTGATGGTTTTGAAAGTTATTTAAAATGGAAAAAGATTACCGAGCTTTTCCCGACAAATGTTACTGGCATAGTAACCGCAAGAGATAAATTGGCAATAAATATATCCTCAGCGCAGTTGGTTCGGAATATTAAAATTTTTCATGATTTGACAATTCCTGACGAAGTTATAAAGAATACATTTGGTTTGACTGAAAATTATGCTTGGAAAATACCGGAGCAACGGTTGGCTTTTTCAAAAATAACAAGTTTCGAAGAAAATGTTTTGCCAATTTTATATAGACCATTTGACGAACGTTTCATTTTTTATCAAGACAACATCGTTTTTAGACGCCGCCAAGAAATAATGCAAAATATGTTAGATGATAACTTGGCACTGATAAGCGTAAGACAAACAAAAACTGGAAATACTTGGCAACATGCTTTTGTTAGCAAAAGTATAGTTGAAAGCTGTGCTGTATCAAGTCAGACTAGTGAAATTGGTTATACTTTTCCTTTGTATCTTTATCCAGATGAAAGTGCACCACAGTCTCATTTGCCCTTGGAAGACTTGGGGAATGTTGTAAGAGAAAAGACGCCAAACATTGATAAAAAGGTTTTACAATCTCTGGAAGAAAGCTTTGGAAACACTGTTGCGCCTGAAGCGTTTTTATACTATGTTTATGCTGTT
>JAAZIH010000041.1 GCA_012800995.1 Chloroflexota bacterium | reverse complement strand
GTCAGCGGATATTCAGTCCCCATATTATGATGCTAATGGCGAAATGATGACTTTCAACAAAAAACCACCGTTCAACTCTGACTTTTTCTTAAGATTAGACGAAGAAGAAAACGAAGTTTATCTGCCGGGGAATGTTGCGGTCAAGTTGACGCGCATTAAAGATATGCGTTGTCCAATTGGCAATGAGTGCAATCGGGCAGGAAGTGTGCAGGTGGTTCTGGAAATCGATCTTGTGGGCGAAGATCCCTACGAAGAGATTCTATTTCTGGGTGATGGCTTAGAAGATCCGAGCTTCTTAGAGTTTTACGGGACGACTCATTTAACCTTGATTGCGGTTGAGCCTGTCTCAACATCAGATAAAACGGTCAAAGCTGAAGACCAGGTGGTTATTTTTGCCGTAACAAGAAATCCAATTAAGTGAGTTTATAACTCATCCACCGGTTTGCCCAGCTTGAGCATCATTTTATCGCGCAGGGCATCATCAGGCGAACGTCCTGCAAACGACTCCATGAAGACGGAAAGCATCATATTGCAATCCGCAACTTCGTGGGCGATATTCTCTTTGCGTTGGCGGTCAAAATTTCGTATCCAGCCATCCACGCGCGAAACAATTTCATCGGCTTGTATGCCCAACTTGGCGAAGTCGCTTAGTAATTGACGCTCTTCATCATTCAACGCGACTGGGCTAATGGCGAGATAAGCCTCGGCAAGTTCACCAACTTCAGAAAGATAAAAAAGGAGGGCGTCTTTTTGTCCGGGCCATGCTAAGCCACGGGCTTTGTAATAATTCTTTATTAATTTAATTTCCATATGACCTCTGCGTTATTTTAACTTATAATCATAGCATGGCAAAATGGAAAGAAAAAATTTCGCCCTATAGCGAAGTCGTTGCTGATAAAAGAAAAATATGGCGCATTAAACTAAAGCAAGCCTACTATAGAATTAACGATGGCTTGAATGGTGTGCCAGGAATTATACGCCATGCTTTTACAAACCTGGTCAGATCCAGGGTTCCGGAAGCGTCAGCAGCATTGGCGTATTATGGGCTTTTCTCGATTTTCCCTGCATTAATCGCTATTGTGACCATCGGCTCTCTTTTTGTAGATGCGGATGTGGCGCGATCAACGCTTTTCGAAGCCGCAAGTGGGATATTCCCTGTGCCCGAAACAATCGCTTTTGTAGATGCTCAACTTAGCGCGGTACTCAGAGTTCGCGGCGCGTTGACCGCAATTGCTGCCATCTCACTGATTTGGTCGGCAAGTAATGTCATCGATAAAGTTGTGCTCAATGTAAATCGTGCCTTTCCTAACAGCTCACCATCGGGTTTTTTCAGGAACCGGGGTTTGGCGCTTATCGTTATTGTGATTGTTATGACGCTGTTTTTGGCTTCGGTCATGCTCGCACCCTTAATCAAGGTGCTGCCGGCTTTTAAGTTTTCCATCAAAGGCATACCTTTTTTGGAGACCAAGCTATGGAAATGGGTTTCGTTGGTGGTGCCACTTCTGTTCAAGTTTGTGATGTTTTATATTACATATACCTGGTTGCCTAACAGCAATAACATTTCACGCAAGTCCCGTGCCTGGGGGGCATTGGTGGCAGCTTTGCTTTGGGAGGCGGTCAATAAAGCGCTTACCTGGGCGATTTCCAAAGGCTTTGCCAACTACGAATTGATTTATGGTTCTCTGGCGTCTGTAATGGTTTTATTGTTCTGGATATATTGGGTCGGATACATTCTGTTTTTTGGCGCGCATCTTACCAACGCTATCAATTATCATTATAAAAACAACATGGCACGAAAAAGATTTGATGCCGTGATGGAGGACTCTAAGCTATGATTAAGTTGTCCATTCTTATTCCGACCCTAAACGTTTGTCAGATGCTCAAAGCGTGTTTGGAATCCATCAAACAATTTACACCCGATGGAACTTATGAAATTATCATTGCTGATAATGCCTCCAGTGATGGCACATTGAAAATGTTAGAAGCTAATTTTCCAGACATCAGAGTGCTCGCAAGCGATAAAAACGAAGGTTTTACAAAACCGGTTAACCGGCTTTTGAAAGAAGCGAGAGGCGAATTTTTAGTGCTTTTAAATCCTGACACCTTGCTTATTGAAGATGTATTTAGTCCACAATTGGATTGGCTTGCTGAAAATAGGCAGGCTGGCATTTGCATTCCCAAGGTACTTAACAGCGATGGCACTTTTCAGGCACAGTCTAAGCGGGGTGACGCGAAACCAGCGGCAGTATTCGGTTATTTTTTACGCTTGGGCAAGTTATTCCCGCAAAATCGGGCTTTAAACAGTTACTTGATGTCCTGGCTGGATGAAGACGAAATTGCCGAAGTTGACGCGGTTTCTGGCTCGTGCATGATTATCAGGCGCGAATGTTGGGAGGAAGTAGGCGATTTTGATGAGACCTTCTTCGCCTATCAGGAAGACAGCGACTATTGCATCCGTGCCCGAAAAGCCGGCTGGAAGGTTATGTTTGTGCCGATTAGCTCCATTATTCACTATGGTGGCCAGGGGGGCTCAGGAGCAAGGCCTTTTAAATCGATATGGGAATGGCACCGCTCGTATTTTGTACTATACAAGAAACATTTTGCACGGGAACATTTCTTTTTATTCAACTGGTTTTACTATGCCATGATGGGCTTGAAGTTGGTTTTTTCTTTACTGGCGAATGTTTTTAAAAAGAGATGAACGTTAATTAAGGGCGTTAAATGAAAAGTGGCTATCTCTGGAAAGAATAGCCACTTTTTTCTTTATTGTTTGTACTGCTTCATATCTAACGGCTAAGTCTTAAGATGGCAGCGGCATCGGAGCCATGAATATCAGCGTTTTCGCCTAATGCCCAGCCACGGTCATCAAAGCGTTTTGCAACGGCTTCGGCAGCTTCGTCGGGGTCAAAATCATAGGCAGTCAAAGTTGTAGGCATACCCAGTGAATTGAACCATGTCGACAAGGCATCAATTGTGGCTTCAATAAGCGCTTCGCGATCATCTGATATCAAACCAAAAACCCGCATGCCCAATTGCACCAACTTATCACCTTTTTGCTCGCGTTTGTACCACAAGAGCCATGGCGCGACTGCTGCCAGCGATTCGGCATGTGCCAGACCGTATAGCGCAGTCAATTCGTGGCCAATCATGTGTGTTGCCCAGTCTTGAGGGACACCCCGCCCAACCAAGCTATTGAGTCCCATCGCCGCAGCCCACATGAAATTAGCACGCGCGGTATAGTCAGGTTGGTCAATCTCCATGGCGTGAGGCGCGATTTCGATGAGAGATTGCATAAGCGATTCGGACAGGCGGTCTTGCACGACAGCACCAATGGGATAAGTGATGTACTGCTCCATAACATGCATGAAGGCATCTACCAAACCGTTGCGGATTTGTTTTGCTGAAAGACTGTAGGTTACCTGGGGATCCAAAGCGGAGAAACGCGGAAAAGCAAATTCGCTTTTGATAGAAAGTTTCTCGCCTGTTTCGCGGCGGGAAATAACCAGGTTATAGTTCATCTCACTGGCAGTTCCAGGGATGGTAAGCACGGTGCCAAAGGGCACAGCCTCGTTTAAACCCTGCGCGGCGTTGGTTTTTAAAAGGTCCCATGGCTCACTCTGGGTGTAGGGTATGGCTAAGGCGATGAACTTCGTGCCATCAATAACCGAGCCACCGCCTACGGCAAGCAAGAAGTCAACCTTTTCTTCGCGAGCTAATTGAACAGCTTGCATCAGTGTAGCGTAGTCAGGATTAGGTTCAATGCCACCGAATTCAAGTACGGTGAAACCATCCAGCGCCTGCTTAACTTGATCGTAGATGCCGGTTCTCTTGATGGATCCTCCGCCATACAGCATCAGTACCTTCGCATTTTTGGGAATGTAGTGGGCAGTTTTTGCAATCGCGCCCTGGCCAAATAGGATACGGGTTGGATTGTAATAGCTAAAGTTGTTCATATTATCTCCTTTTCTGTACAAAATACATCTATAAACCAAGATTAAGGCTTGGGTTTTGCATGTTTAAACACGTGAGTTGTGTGGTTTAGAGTGAAAATGCACATGCACATCGCGCACAAAATCAATCTTCTCATGTAAGATGTCCTCAACCTCATCAGCGATGGCGTCGCCGGCATCCACACTAATGTCTCCGTCCACAAATATGGCGAGATTAATGACCAAATATCGTCCAAAGCGATGGGCTTTAATCGAATCGATTCCAATGACACCAGGAACCTCGAGCGTTAAGTCGCTAATCTGTTTGGTGAGAACTTTGCCAGGCAGGGTGTCCATGAGGTCATCGGTTGAGTCACGCAAAATGTCATAACCCGTTTTGAAAATCATCACTGCGACCAAAGCGCCAGCCAGTGGGTCAACCCAGCGGAAGCCCAGCAGACTAAAGGTAACGCCAATAACAACTGCCAGCGCGCTGAAGATATCGTTGCGGTGATCTTGAGCCAGGGCGATGATGGTGGCATTAGCGGTGCGTTTGCCAACGCGATGGGTGTAAATAGTAAGTATGATCTTGATAATAACGGTCGCCAGGGCAATCCATAGAGTGATTTGAGCTGCACCTTCGTCGTTCGTATTGCCATTGAAATAATCAAAAAGGCTTTTTATCGAGTCCCAAAAGATGGTGATGGCAGTGGTAATGACAAAGGCGCCTACCACAAGCGCGCCTACACTCTCAAACTGGGTGTGACCATAAGGATGTTCATCATCGGCGGGTTTATGTGCCGCGCGGACGAAGAACGAGACCACAATATTATAAACGACATCTGAAGTGGAGTTGATGCCATCCGCGAGAAGTGCCGCGGAGTGTCCCAGGATACCAATTGCAGTTTTGACAATTGCCAGGATGACGTTAAAAATAAGGGTAAGCAAAACCGCCTGGTTACTTTGCCGGCTGCGTTGTTCCGGAGCAAGTTCTTCGGCTTTTTCGAGGGCTTCTTCAATCATTATTGTTGTTCTCTTTATTTATCAATGCCAACCGCTTTGCGCATGCGTTTAAGGTTGGGAATGGCAATGGCACGTACTTTTTCGGCACCTTGTTTTAAGATAGCGTCCAGTTGGGTTTTATCATCCATCAGGGCGTTGTATTTTTGACGGGCATCGGCGAAATAAGCCAAAAAGTGCTCAAAAAGTTCCTGTTTAAGCGTGCCATAACCCAAACCACCTTGTAAGTATTGCTGGCGCACTTCTTCAACGCGGGCTTCTGGTGCGAAGAAGCGGAAAATCTGAAACACATTACAGTTTTCAGGGTTTTTAGGCTCTTCGGGTGTTTTGCTATCGGTAACAATGCGCATGATTTGCTTGCGGGTTTCTTTTTCAGAGGCGAAGACGGGAATAGTGTTGTTGTAGCTCTTGCTCATCTTGCGTCCATCAGTGCCAGGAATGGTCTGTACCGCTTCGGGAATATATGCTTCAGGCAGTTTGATAACTTTGCCGTAAGTGCGATTGAAGGCTTCAGCGATATCGCGCGCGATTTCAACATGCTGTCTTTGGTCAGCGCCAACAGGCACAATATCCGAGTTGTAAAGCAAAATGTCGGCAGCCATCAGCACGGGGTAGTAATATAAACCAGCATTAACGCCATAGTCCAGATCGCGGTCGATTTCTAGGTTTTTGTCGATGGCGGCTTTATAGGCGTGCGCGCGGTTGAGCAGACCCTTGGCGGTGGAGCAGGCTAAAATCCAGGTGCATTCAGGGATCTCGGGTACATCGGATTGCAGGAAGATGATGCTTTTTTCCGGATCAAGCCCTAAGGCGAGCCACGCGGCGGCAACTTCGTAAATGTCTTGTTGCAAATCTTTGGGTTCAGGGGTGGTGGTCAGGGCGTGATAATCAGCAACAAAGTAAAGCCCCAAATAGCTTTCTGAAAGGGCGATGGCTTGCTTGTACATGCCAAAATAGTTGCCGATGTGCGGACTGCCGGTTGGTTTTATGCCTGTGAGTGAAATACGTGCCATTAGAATCTCCAAAATCTTAGTTGGTTCATTATAAGCGAATTAGCTTAGCTTGAGTCCCAATTTTTCGAGCCCGGCTTCAATCTGCTCGCCAGTATCTTCAAAGTTACCATCGGTGTGGATAACAAAGTCTGCAAGTCTGGCTTTTTCTTCTTGTGGGCTTTGTGAGTTAAGGCGTTTGGCAGCACTGGTGGGATCCATGCCACGTCCTTGAATGAGACGCATTAGCCTCGTTTCGTTATCGGCGGTGGTTACCCAGGTGGCGTCGCATTGCTGTGCCATGCCAGATTCAAAAAGCTTGACAGCTTCAATGACGATAAGTTGTGTTTTTTTTGCTGTCCGGGCTTC
>JAAZIH010000230.1 GCA_012800995.1 Chloroflexota bacterium | reverse complement strand
TTATATACCATTATCATTCTCATCGGTGTTGTACTGATGATTTTCGCCTCGGGCATGGCGGTGAAGGTCATAGCCAATTCCAACAGTTCGCGGTACGCAATTAGTCTGCGAAACGGATCCTCCAAACCCACACCTTTTCAACCCCAGAACTATGCTGGCTTTTCACAGGACGGCAGCCTGGAAAACATCCCTCAACCCTTGTTCACGCCCACACCTGTGCCCATCATCCCAAGCGGTGAGCTGCCCGACAACCAGGTCAACATTTTGCTTTTAGGTCAGGATGACTTTGAAGATCAAACATTCCGAACGGATGTGATTATTTTGCTTTCACTCAATCCAAAACATAAGACCGCCACGCTCATCTCGTTTCCACGCGACTTATACGTAGCTATTCCGGGTTTCTGGTCAAATCGCATCAACACCGCGTGGTCTTTAGGCGGGTGGAGCCTCCTCCAGGATGTTTTTGAAAACAATTTTGGTATCAGACCTGACTTCTACATGAAAGTTCACTTTGATGGTTTCCAGGATGTGGTAAATAGCCTGGGCGGAATCGATGTAGAAATCACAGAAACCCTAAGCGATGCTTGTTACTTTGACCCAAGTGGGTGGTGCACCTTTGAGCCCGGTGTAATGCACATGGATGGCATCACTGCCTTGTGGTACTCGCGTTCGCGCATGACCACCAGCGACTTTGACCGTAACCGTCGTACTCAGGATGTCATCGTTGCCATGGTTAAAAAAGCCATCAGCCTCAACATGATTGTCAAAATTCCTGAACTGTACAGCCATTACCGTGAATATATCGACACCAATATGCCCTTAAGCGAGGTCTTAAAACTGATGCCAATGGCATCCATACTCACAGATTTCAGCAACATCCGTCACTTCGCGGTAGACAGCACCATGGCATATAACTGGATTACCTGGGAGGGTTCATGGGTGTTAATGCCCGACAATAACGCGATTGCCCAAATGCTAAACGAGGCACTTTATCGCGGCAAATAGGAACTTTATAATTTTGAGTGGGGTTTCAAGTTCACTCTTCGCGATTTGACAGTCTCATGCTTTGGGGCTAAACTTAAATACAGATATTATAGCTATACGAAATAACGGAGGCGCAATGAGCCCTAAGAAACAACCCGTATCTGCCCATATTCAAGAATCAACCCTCTTGCACCCAGCCATTCAGGCATGGAGAATTTACCTGCGTGACCAGGGCAGATCACATCATACCCTCAAAGCATTTACCGCGGACCTTAATTTGCTTGAAAGTTATTTGCCAACAGATAATCAAATTGGTCAAATCAGCACCGCGGACCTCGAAAACCACTTGCACTGGATGCAAAATGAACGCGATGTGCCTTGCAGCGCCAAAACGCTCTCACGCCGCATTACCTCAATCAAATCCTTTTTCCGCTGGCTGTTTGAAGCTGGTGTGCTCAAGAGCAATCCCGCTGACCCTATCATCCAAAAGCCAGTTGCCAGCCGACTACCCCACGCGCTAACCCAATCGGAGTACCGCCTGGCGCTTGAAGCCGCGCGAGCGATTCGGGATGGCGCCAAAGCCGATCCACGTCCCTTGGTTCTTTTGCAATTGGTACTTGAAACCGCTCTCAAAAAAGGCGAGTGCCTGAACCTGATGGTGGAACACCTCGAAATTGATGACCCCCAAAAAGCCGCGCTTTATGTGCGCTATTCCAATCCCCGTTTCCGCTATAAAGAACGTCGCTTGCCACTTTCTAAAGACTGGGTAGAAGCATACAAAGCCTACGCCCAGCGTTACGATATCAAAGACCAGGTTTTTCCATGGTCGCAACGCCGTTTGGAATATCTGCTTAGCGACGTTGCTGAAGAAGCTAAATTTGAGAAGAACATTTCCTTTGACAGCCTGCGCTGGACCAGCGCGGTAATCGATTTGGTAAATGGCGTAGACGCTGAAACCATTCGACAAAAATTGGGTATTTCCAAAATCCAATGGCGCGATGTGCACGAAAGATTGCATAAAATTGCCAGGGAATACGACTATACTCAAGCAAGATAATATATCCAGAAATACAACAAGTAGGTAGTATGAAAAAAGAATCAACAAAGAAGCACGGTTGCGCTTTTTCAACTTTTCTGATCGTATTGGTCATTTTGATTTTTGGCGTGATGGTTGGAGTCAGTCTCAATCGCATCCGCGAAGGTCAACCTGGTTTTTTGACCAATCTATGGGGCACACCTGATAAATACGTGGATGATCCCTATCTGTCCAACGAGGCCACACGCATCAATGTGCCTAATCACGTTAAAACCATTATGCTCCTCGGCTCCGACTATCAGCCTGAAATCGGGTTCCGCACCGACGTAATGCTGCTCATGGCATTCAATACCAAGACCAATAAAGTGAATCTCATCTCTTTCCCGCGTGATCTGTGGATGAACATCCCAGGTCTTGGCGAACAGCGCTTAAACGTTGCTTACCCGTTTGGCGAATGGCAAATGCTTAGTGACGCCCTGGCATTAAACTTTGGTTTTAGACCAGATCACTACATGCTTGCTGACTTTGAAGGCTTCAAGCACATTCTGGATGTCTTAGGTCCTATCGATGTCGAAGTTACCGAACGCATGGAAGACGAATGTTATCTGGATGCAAGTGGCTGGCGTGTGGTTGAACCCGGCACAGTAACCATGGAGCAATGGGATGCTTTTTGGTATGTACGCGCCAGGATGAACTCATCGGATATCGACCGCAATCGCCGCGCGATGGAAGTAATTAAGGCTATGGGTAAAAAGGCTTTTTCGCCAGCCCATCTCCGCAACTTACCCAATGTCATACGAGCGGTTTTTCGTACGATTGAGACTGATATGAAAATCAACGACTATATCCTTTACGCTTTTCCCCTCTCTAAATTCTTTGGAGATGATATGTTTAGGATGTATCGCATTGAATATGACAACCTTAGCCCGGGTGTAACCGAGGGTGGCGCTCAGGTTTTATACCCCAATTTTGAGGGGATTAAAGAAATCTTACGTGAGGTGCTGGACGCAAATTAAACCTTAAGGCTTACGTTCCAGGCTAAGCTGAAGGATTTCGAACTCATCGCCTGTAAGTCGCAAATCATGCGCGATACGCAAGCCAACAACCCAAACAACTGATTCCCCACTCAGCACCAAAGGCCACGTGGCACGGGCTGATCGGGGAATTTTTTGATTAACAAAGAAATCACTTAGCTTTTGCCTGCCTGTTCTTAAGCCCAATGGCAACCAGCGTTCACCACTTTGCATGGCTCTGACTGTTAATGGCAGTTTCAGAAGACTTGGATTAAGAAAAGCGTGGTTTGAACCGCGTTTTTCTTCTTCAGAAAAAGACTCGAATTCAGTTCTGCTCAACATGCGCGCACTAATCTGCCATACTTGGTTGAGTGAAAGCGTTTCATCGATAGAAAGTGTATAGATAGACTCTTCCTTCATTTGTGGCAGATTCAAAATGCATGGTTGCGCGCCTTGAAGCAGAAAATGACAATCCTGCCCCACCATTTCAAGTCGCGTTTTTAAACTCAAATCCACCGCCCCACGACCACTGATGATGATTTGTCGTGCCTTTTCGATATCCTCAAAGCCAAAATCAGGATTAATCGCACATAAATAATTAAGCGCTCGTCGGATAACCCGTCTTTGTAAAGAAAGATCAAGTTCTAAAAAGACCTTTCTATTCATCACAATCTCTTTGGCAAATTTATGACTAACACAGTCCGCAAACGCTGTCTCTTCGAGCCTTTGAAGGAGGGCGTTATCACCACGCAAAACCTCAGCGGATCGTAAAACACTTTGTTTAAACCCGGGATTCAGCTCTTCCATATAGGGAATGAGCTGCAAGCGTAATTTATTGCGATAATAGACCGGCATTTCGTTGCTTTCGTCTTCAAGTGGTTGAAGATGATTTTTTAGAGTATAAGCCTCAATTTCCGCACGACTTATCCCAAGCATCGGGCGGATTAGCGGAATATTCTCGTCAAATTGTTTCAAAATGCTGAACGGCGCCATACCAGTGAGCCCAGCCATGCCTGAGCCACGCATGAAATGCATCAAGACTGTTTCTACCTGGTCATCGGCGTTATGAGCCAGGACGATTGCCTGAGCTCCATGAGCGCGCGCGATTTCAAATAAAAAGCGATAACGACAAGTACGCGCGGCTTCTTCAATACCCACTTTTTCCTGTTTAGCGAAAGCGTTCGCATCCACCCGGCGACTGATAAAAGGCAAACCCCAGTCTGTCATCATCACGCCTAAAGCTTCGGATTGTTGGGCGGAAACAGCGCGCAAAGCATGGTCAAGATGCGCCACGATTAAGTTCAAGCCCGAACCGCGCAAAGTGTGCGCCAAAGTCAGGCTATCCATGCCACCCGACACGGCTAAAACCAGGGCTTTGTT
>JAAZIH010000040.1 GCA_012800995.1 Chloroflexota bacterium | reverse complement strand
TCTTCGAGAAAGTTTAATATTTTTTGATGTCGAGGGCCAAGACCCTTTGTTCTTTTTGCCATATCGCCTCACAATCTGAAAATTGGCTCAAACTATTATTGATAGAATGGTATCAGAACATATGTTCGCTGTCAAGCTGATCGCATTAGTTCATCTAAAATGTTACTGAAATGCTATCGTTAGTTCAAATGAAAATGTTACCGAGGGAACGATGGCAGAGACAGATCCTATGAGCATAAATGAACGACGAAAGTACATCCATAAGATATGGGGTATCTATCGCAAAGCCAGTAAATCTGAGAAATCAGCTATTTTAGACCAAGCTGAACAGGTTACCAAAATGCATCGGAAGTCCCTTATCCGCATTCTAAACGGTCGCCTATCACGCAAGAAAAGAAGTTCTGAAAGAGGTAAAACTTACGGTGCAGATATTCAGGACATCATTCATATTATTGCCAAAAGTCTTGATTATCCATGCGCGGAACGTCTCACACCTTGCTTGGTATCCATGGCCAAACAGCTGGAGTATCACCATGAACTAAAAACTGATGCAAAAATACTTAAACAATTAGCTGTCATAAGCGTCTCTACTGTCAAACGGATATTGAAAGCCCGCGACAAAGACGAACACAAACTTGCCTTTAGAAAAGCAGCTCGCAAACCAAAAACCGGCTTGGTTTCTCTTATCCCAATCCATATCATCCCCAGAGATACAAGCCAGCCAGGACATTTTGAGGTGGATACCGTTCTTCATTGTGGGCAAAACCTGTCAGGCACCTATATAAATACGCTTCAAATGGTTGATATTGCCACTGGCTGGAGTGAAATTGTGGCGATTTGCGGAAGTTCCTATCAGGCAGTCCAAAATGGCTTCGATTTCATCTTTAGTCGCTTGCCCTTTCGCCCCATAGAACTACACCCAGACAATGGCTCTGAGTTCATCAACCATTTTGTGTACAAGCAGTGGAAAGAACTTTATCCGGATATCGAAGTCAGCAGATCAAAACCATATCGTAAAAATGACAACCGTTTTGTAGAAGAGAACAATAACAGTCTCATTAGAGCTTACATCGGTCATTCTCGCCTGGACAGCCTTGCGCAACTTGAATGTCTTCGCAAGCTTTATGAGAAACTTTACATTTATCACAATTACTTTCAACCGAACATGAAGCTCATTGCTAAAACAATCAACGAAAAACGTGTATCCCGTGAATATGATCTTGCCAGACCGCCCCTTACCCGTTTACTTGAAACAAATGCTATCTCTTCAGACAAAAAAGAAATCCTGTTAGCGCATAAGCTTAGTATTAATCCATTGAAACTACGCGCTGAAATAGAGATGTTGATAAACAAACTACTAAAACTGCCCGGATTAGAATCTGGTAAAAAACTTGACTATTATGAAACAATTATTAATGTTAAAGAACCTTGAGTAACATTATCAAATGAACTAACGAAAGGCCTTCGGTAACATTATCATTTGACTTGACACGGCTGATTGAAGTAAAGCGTTGGAAATACGCAATTTGATAAATTGAAATAATCGGTGGGGTTCAGGATACAAAAAATGAGAGCTGAGATCTCGTTAGGGTAAACGTACATAAACCGGCTTTTCCTTATGATAAAGCTGTGACACATCATGATGACAGATATGAAATAATTGTCCTGTCAATTTTGTCAGCTTGTTAGGTAAGGGCACGAAACTTGCATCCTTGTTGGTGAGTATTTTTAAGTAGTAATTGTTTAAGTTGTACTCGTTTGTGAGGATAAGATGAATAAACATACGCGATCTTTTACTTTGATTTTGAGTTTGCTCTTAATTG
>JAAZIH010000229.1 GCA_012800995.1 Chloroflexota bacterium | reverse complement strand
CGCAAGGACTCAATCTTGGAGGCAGCTGTTCCTTTGCCTCCCCGAATGACCGCTCCAGCGTGACCCATGCGCTTTCCAGTAGGCGCGGTTTGACCAGCGATAAAAGCAATGGCGGGCTTGGAAGAATTCGCCTTTAGCCATTCGCCAGCTTTTTCTTCATCATCGCCACCGATCTCACCCAACATCACAATCAGTTTCGTTTCAGGGTCTTCTTCAAACGCTGATAAAACATCAATAAAGTTTGTACCATGGATAGGGTCGCCACCAATACCCACTACGGTGCTTTGTCCACAATTGGCATTGGTCAACGATTTTGCCACCTCGTAGGTCAAAGTACCCGAGCGCGAAACAACCCCAACCGGACCGGGAATATGCACTGGACCAGGCATGATACCCACTTTGCACTCGCCAGGCGTTATCAAACCGGGGCAGTTTGGGCCTAATAGACGCACTGGGCGGTCTTTAAGGTAAGCCATAATGCGAAGCATGTCCTGGATAGGAATATGCTCGGTAATGCACACCACCAGAGGCACTTCAGCTAAAGCAGATTCAAAAATGGCAGATTCAGCAAAGCGCGCCGGCACCAGAATAATGCTTACATTGGCACCAGTTTGTGCGATGGCTTCTTCAACACGGTCAAAAACAGGAACACCTAAGACTTCTTCGCCGCCTTTGCCCGGCGTTACACCAGCAACGATATTACTGCCATATTCCAACATCATGCGGGTATGGTACTGACCGTACTTACCGGTCATACCCTGTACTAAAATACGTGAGTTTTTATCAATCCAGATGCTCATGCCTATTTCCTTTCATTGATTCTTTGCACAATCAACATGGCGCCACTATCCAGGTCGTCGACAAAGTCCATGTTCGAAGAGAATGCCTTTAGCGCTTCAATCGCCTCTTCTTTCATATTGCCCTCCAAACGAATAACAATCGGCAAGTCTTTGTTTTGCTTTTGGAGCGCGCGAATAATGCCTTCCGCGACGATATCACAACGCACGATACCACCGAAAACATTAATGAACACGCCTTCCACGCGCGAGTCGTGATAAAGAATATCCAGCCCGTTGGCGACAGAAATCGTGGTCGCGCTGCCCCCCACATCCAGGAAATTGGCTGGTTCACCGCCCGCTTCCTTGATGGCATCCATGGTTGCCATAGCCAAACCCGCGCCATTCACCAAACAACCGATGGTGCCGTCCAGCGAGACATAGCTTAAATCGTAGTGCGCTGCCAAAAGTTCCGATTCCGTCTGTTGGCGATCGTCCGCGAGCATGATCAAATCTTCGTGTCTAAAAAGCGCGTTATCATCAAAATCCATTTTAGCATCCAGTGCGATCCATTTTCCTTCTTTACTGCGAATGAACGGGTTGATTTCTATCAAGAGCGCGTCATTTTCAGTAAAACAGCGATAGAGGTTCTGCAGTGTGGATATCCAGGCTGGCCAATCCTGACGCGGGAGCATCAGATCCTGGCAAACGCGAATAGCCACAAAATCTCGCATGCCAATCTGTGGGTCAACATCGTATTGGTGTATTGAGGAGGCGTGTTCTTTTGACTCGATGTTCATTCCACCTGCAGTAGATACCAAAAGGCTGATACATTGCGAGCTTCGGTTAATCGTGAACGCCAAATAAAATTCCTGATCGATATTCACGCCTTCTTCAACCAAAACCGCGTTGATGGGTTTTCCTTCAGCGCCAGTTTGATTGGTCACCAACTTTGAGCCCAGAAGCCGGCGTACCGCGGTGATACCGTCTAACAAGGACTCAGCTACCACCACACCACCCGCCTTGCCACGTCCACCAGCGTGTACCTGGGCTTTGATAACCGCAACTGGGGTTTCGATCTTGCGCAGGACATGGATAATTTCCTCATCGCGCGTGATGAGATGACTTTTTGGAACTGGAATATTGTATTCTTGCAGTTTTTGTTTGGCTTGATATTCGTGTATCAGCATCGCAGACCCTTTCTGTTGACCTATAAAATTCCCCGCTTTAATGAATAAAACGGGCAGTACGTTCTACAATTTCAGTCCGGTTAAGACTTTTTTGACTCTCTGAGCTAATCTTAACCGTCGGCTCTGAATCTGGCAAGGTGTCGGTTTGTAAAGTTACTTCATGCGGTCATTTTCCTCGTGCCATGCAAGATCCTTATGTGGCATTCTCTATAAACACAGCTCTTGTTCCAAGCTGCGTGTTACAATTTAACTCTGTTGTTATTAAGGCATTTTGAGGCGTTTATGGAATCATCAACAACAAAAGATGAAGTAAGCATCAAATCGGGATTTTGGGATAAATTTAGCGTACCGCTTTTATTGCTTTTAGCCACGCTTTTGGCTTATGGCATCGTATGGTACAAGTTGGGTTTCTTTCTTGACGATTGGTATATAGTCCTCTTTCAAGAGAAGTTTGGCCCAGG
>JAAZIH010000039.1 GCA_012800995.1 Chloroflexota bacterium | reverse complement strand
GTTGGGAGCATGCCAGGAATGTTCTTAATACCAATGAGGGTAACGTTATGTTTCTTCTCAATGCTTCCGGGAGGTGTGAGTTCACAGTTGCCACCTTGATCAATGGAGATATCAACGATAACGGAACCGGGTTTCATGGTTTGCACCATTTCTTTGGTAATCATGATGGGTGCTAATTTACCAGGGATGAGCACGGAAAGGAAAACGACGTCCATTTCTGGCAAGATTTTCACGATGGCATGTCTGATTTTGCTCGTCTCATCGCCTTCTGGGGCGTCTGGAGTGTCCCATTCAACTGTTTTCGCACCGATGGCAACACCGCGATCGGTAGCTTCTTTGCGAATGTCACAAACATAACAATCCGCTCCGAGACTCTTGACGGTATTCAATGCCTGCCATCCACCAACACCAACGCCAACAATTAATGCTTTGATGGGTTGAATAACGCCAGCCGCGGAATGAATTTCTGGTACAAATTTAGGAAGTTCATTAACAGCAAGGAGAATACCCTTATAACCAGCGCAAATGCTCATTGAAATCAAGGGGTCCATATCACGGGTACGAGGATTACGGGGGATGCCATCAAGGGTGATACTAATAATGCCTTTGGCAGCCATATTTTTAACCATGGTGTGGTTTGCTGGGGCGGCTGGGTGGATGAATGTGATCAGGCATTGTCCGGCATGCATTAAATCTACTTCATGGGTATCCAGTTCTTTGTTGAATAGCGGTTCTTTTACTTTGAGAATCATATCCGCGCGTTCGAATATTTCGCGGGGACATTCAACAATTTCTGCTCCCGCAGCGATATATTCAGGGTCGTGATAGAATGCGCCTTCGCCCGCGTCTTTTTGGACGAGAACGGTTAAACCCATGTCGCGCATGGCTTTCACGGTTTCCGGTGTGGCAGCTACACGTTGTTCACCCGGCATTATTTCTTTTGGTACACCTATAATCATACAAAGCCTCCGTTGCTTTTCTTAGTACCTTAAATTTACCACGAATCTTAGAACTTTGGCGAAAACCGATGAGGAAAAAACCATCCTTGTTATCAAATAACTTTTTACTGAAAAACAATCTCATCGTAAGCAATAAACCAAGATTTGATACAATTAGGATTGCTTGAAGAAACGAGCGTATCAAAAGGAACTGTTATGAAAATTAACCGCGTTTTACAAATCTTAATCATCATCACTTTGCCATTTATGGTGTTAATGGCTTCAGTGAGATTGCTGATTACACCAGGCTTTGCCGCTTTTGAATATGATCGAACTTGGTTCCCTAAGGATCCCTATGGAATGAGCCAGACTGAGCGTTTACGATGGTCGCGTTACGCGATAAATTATTTGACCAATGATGAAGATGTTTCCTATCTGGGAGAACTGCGCTTTGATGATGGAGAAGCTTTATTTAATGAGCGTGAGCTTGACCATATGATAGATGTGAAGCATGTAGTGAAAACTTGCCTGGTGATATGGTACGCATTGGCAGGATTTTTCTTCGCAGCTTTGATTTGGTTTTTGGTGATGCATGAATGGAAAGCTTTTGTTGGAGCTGTTAGCTGGGGTAGCTGGCTGACGATTGGCATTATCGTGGCAATCTTAATCTTTTTAGCGGTTTCATTCAACCGTCTTTTTGAGCGGTTTCATCAGCTCTTTTTCAAAGATGGCACCTGGCTTTTTTATCAAAACGACACGCTCATTCGGCTCTTTCCTATTGAGTTTTGGCGGGATGCTTTTATTCTGGTCTGTATCTTGTCGCTTCTCATGGTGGGATTTATTTTGGGGATTAAGGCCTTAGTAAATAACATTCAGAGGAAAAAAGAACTCAAGAACAGTAATGGCTGATTCTACTTTTATAGAATAGTTTTTTAGATTGTTAAAGAGAAAAAGCTGACAAAGTCAGCTTTTTCTGTGAGCGTTTATGTAAAAATTAGAATACTGCCACTGGGTTTTCTTCGTCGAGACCCGGGTCAAAGATATGGTAGTTATCCATGTTAAAGACAACTTCCACCTTGTCGCCGATATCCATGCGGGTGCGTGGGTCAACAC
>JAAZIH010000228.1 GCA_012800995.1 Chloroflexota bacterium | reverse complement strand
TTGATCAAGCCGTTTCTGAAGGGGTGTTTCTTCGTCTTCCACGGCTTGTAACATGGTGGCGATAAGTCCTAATTGCGTGTGCATGCCGGTGCTGGTGACAACGCCCTTGCCACGCCCGTAGGTAACCGTTGTGCCCATGAAGGCTGAGTTTTCGCGGTCGCCGATGGGGATATCTGTTTCAAGGCGTGCTTCTGCGGTCTTTTTCGCGGGGACACTCTCACCGGTTAGCGAAGCTTCTTCAATGCTCAGGTTCACTGCTTCCAACAGGCGAATATCCGCGGGAATAAAGTAACCAGCTTCAACGAAAACGATATCGCCAGGCACCAGTTGTGGTGCAGGGACGGTTTGGCGATGACCATCTCGCAGAACCTGCGCTTCTGGCGATGCCATTTTCTTGAGTGCTGCCAGGGAAGCTTCAGCCCGGGATTCTTGTATCATGCCCATGATAGCATTGAGAACCACAATGGCCATGATAGCAATAGTTTCGGTGGGAAAAGAGTTCTCGATGATGGCGGTAATACCTGAAATTATCGCGGCACCGATCAGCAGCCAAATAACGAAGCTGTTGATTTGTGCCCAAAGGCGTTGCCAAAAAGTGGTGCGAGCTCGTTCCTGCAATTCGTTGGGCCCGAATTCTTTGAGTCGCTTTTCAACTTCTGCGGTCGTTAGACCGGTTTCGATGGGCACTTCAAGCTCTTCAAGTACTTTCTCAGAATCTAAAGCGTGCCAAACGATGTCGATGTCATTTTCTTGTGGAAGGACTGAATGATCTTTTTCAGGCATAAAACAATAATCCTTTCTATTGTCAAAAAGTGTATGCTAATTATACGTCAAATTGAACCGTGAACAGCAAAATTGACCAATTATGCTAACAAATCTTCGATTAAATCTGTTAATTCTTATTTTGATAAGGGAATCAATATCAAATTATCTCCAAACACGGGAAGATAGCTAAGCTTCGCAATTTATTTATCTGGAATGTCTGTTGAGATGTTGTTATCTCTTCTATTATTTTGCACCTTGCTGATGCAATGTAAGTTGTAACTATTAAAATCTCAAAAAGGAGAGCTGATGAAGATATTCAAAAGACTATCTGTTTTGTTAGCCCTTGCCATCGTCTTTGGCGCGATTGGCGCGGCATCGCCGAAGCAAGTTGAGGCGCAAAATCCTGTTAAATTCTCAGTGCTGGAATTTATTTCCAGCGCGAATTGACCTTACTGCGATGCTGCCGGTCAGGCAGTAGATCAAGCTGCAGCAACTTATGCTGGACAACCTGTTGTCTTTATTGCATGGGGCTCAGGTTATTACCCCGCCAACCGAATAGATATACTCAAAGATAGCGGTGGCGGAAAATACGTTCCCGAAATGTTTATTGATAGTACTCATGAGTGGAAAACAGGTGTAACATACTCTGAAATTGTTGGGTTTGTTGACCGTTCACAGGCTCGTCCGGCGGGTGCTTCCATCCAGGCAAACTATTCCCGTGAAGGCAATGTTGTTACTTTTAAAGCAACAGTCACTAACTCAAGCGGAGTCTTGCTTTCTGCGGCGAACAAAGCCGCGGTGCATGCAATCGTTTATGAAGATTATCATGCCCAAAAGACGAATCGTATTGGACGAGGCTCAGCCAAAACAAATATCAGCTATTTAGCTGATGGAGCGACAGATACCTATATCATTACCATGGAAGTGGAAAATGTGGTCAACTGGGCTAACACCCATTATATTGTCTTGGTTGACTATAAAACAGTAGATACAAAAGCCACTGGAAAGTATGATCAACCGCAAGCAGTAATCGCCACTCCTGGAGATGTCACACCGCCACTGCCGTTCTACATCGACCCTGAAGAATACAACTTTACCATC
>JAAZIH010000227.1 GCA_012800995.1 Chloroflexota bacterium | reverse complement strand
CGGATGGCTCATTTGGACGAGATGAACGCGGCAATGCTCTTTTTATGTTCAGATGCCAGCAGTTATATGACTGGCAGCAACCTAATTGTTGATGGAGGATGGACAGCATGACCAAAAAACCAGAAGTCCTGGCAATTATCCCGGCACGTGGAGGCTCAAAGGGTATCCCTGGTAAAAACATCAAGGATTTTGCCGGCTATCCATTGATTGCTTACAGCATCATGGCTGGCTTGCGCTCGGAATATGTCAGCCGCGTGATTGTTTCAACGGATGACAAGGAAATCGCGCGTATCGCGCGCGAATGGGGAGCTGAAGTGCCTTTTATGCGGCCCGCGGAACTCGCGCAGGACCATACTACAGACTATCCGGTTATGCGCCATGTGCTTGACTGGTTGCTGGAAAATGAGCGGTATCAGCCGGATCTCGTTGTGCAGCTGCGCCCCACTTCGCCACTCAGACCAATCGGATTGGTGGACGCGGCGGTAAGCCTTTTATTGGAGCAGCCAAACGCCGATTGTGTTCGTGGTGTCGTTCCCAGCGCGCAAAATCCCTTTAAAATGTGGACGATAGACGCGGAAACTGGCGCTATGCGACCTCTTTTGAGCATTGAAGGTATAAAGGAAGTCTATAACGCGCCCAGGCAAATCCTGCCCGATACCTTTTGGCAAACGGGACATATCGACGCTATCCGTGTCAACACCATTCTTGAAAAAGGATCACTGACTGGTGATGTGCTCTATCCTTTGTATATCGACCCGAAATTTACCATTGACATAGACATTCCCAGTGACTGGCCCGGTGCTGAAACAACCTTGCGCGCGCTGTCAAACGAAGTGGTCGACCCTGCCAACAAACGTCGTCAGTTTCCTGAAAGACCCAAATTCCTTGTGATGGACTTTGATGGCGTGTTTACCGATAACCGTGTGATTGTTGATGAAAACGGCGTTGAAAGCGTGCGCGCGGATCGCTCAGATGGTTTGGGCTTTGGGCTTCTGAAAGCGCAAACACCAGTGGAATGTTTAATTATCTCAAAAGAGCGCAATTTGGTCGTTGCCCAACGCGCTAAAAAATTGGGTATCCCTGTTTTGCAGGCGATTGATGATAAAGCGACTGTTTTGCGTGATGAAATGCGCAAACGAGGCATGCGCGCTGAAGAAACTATCTTTGTTGGCAACGATGTCAACGATTTGCCGACTTTAGATGTAGCGGGCTATTTCGTTGCTCCGGCTGATTCTCACCCTGATGTTTTACGACAGGCAGACTTAATTTTGACTATGAGAGGTGGGCGTGGCGCATTACGCGAACTTTGTGATATGCTCATAAGGCACTGGCAAATGATATCCCACAATGAAACCCTGAATGGAGACCAGAAATGATTGATATTGAATTTTACATGAAAGTATATGACCTTAAGAAGCGTTTGATGAAAGGCGAAAAAATGCCCCGCGCTTTTTTGGAAGAGCAATTTGAAGCTTTTCGCAGTCCTGAACCAGTTGTCTATAATATAGAAACAACCAACGCCTGTAATATGCGCTGTGAAATGTGTCCTCGCACGACCATGATGACGCGACCCATCGAAACGATGCAACCCGAACTCTTCAAGCGTGTGATTGACCAGCTCAAGCCATTCAGCACTGAGCAGCTTGACCGCTGGGAAAAGTTTGTGGCAGAGAATTATGGCATTCAAAAAAATGATGTGAGTGAAAATCACTTTTTCCTCTACGTCATCCCTCGCGTTATTGTTTTGCATGGTTATGGCGATCCGCTCCTGGATAAAAACATGCCGCAATACGTCAAATGGATGACCGAACGTGGGCTTGAAAGCTATTTCTCGTGTAATCCCGCTAATATTAATATGGACCGAACGATTGAAACCTTTGAAAATGGTTTGGGCTATGTGAAGTATTCCATTGAGAGTGTTGATGACCTGCGTCACAAAGAAGTGCGTGGCAAAGCCTCCAACTTTACGGAATCCTACAAAAACATCCTCAAGCTCTTGGATCTCAAAGCGCAACGAAACTATCAGACGACCATTGTCATCACCATGATTAACCTCAACAAGCCTTGGCAGGCGGATGAGTTTGAGCGCTTGCAAGAAGCTTTTGAAGGCATGGATGTTTATGTTTACCTTAAGAGCCAGGACCAAATGTGGTACGAGGATACCAAACAGGTAACACAATCAATTCATTGGCAGGAATTTTGTCAGTTCCCGTGGTCATCTATGACGATTAAATCTAATGGCGAGGCAACCGAATGTGTGGAAGATTTCAACAACGAAATTATCCTTGGCGATGCTCGCACAGAAAGCTTGTATGGGATTTGGAATGGCGAGAAGTACATCCAATTCCGCAAAGATCATTTTGACCTCAAACCAGGCATTAAATGTACAGAGCAATGTGATATGAACTTGATTGGACAGTTCCTGAGTGACTGATAAGGAGTATTCATGACCAAAGAAGTTATCATTGGAAACGCAAAAATTGGTGAGGGCAACCCCACTTATATCATTGGTGAAATTGGCATCAACCACAATGGCGATGTTGAAATTGCCAAACAACTCATGTTGGCTGCCAAACAAGGCGGCATGAACGCGGTAAAATTCCAGAAGCGCACGCCCGAAATCTGTGTGCCTTTGCATCAGCGCGAGCAAATGCGCGATACACCCTGGGGTTACATTCCTTACCTGGAATATCGCTATAAGACAGAGTTTGGCAAAGAAGAGTATACCGAGATAGACCGTTATGCCAAAGAAATTGGCATCACCTGGTTTGCCTCGGAATGGGATATCCCCTCGGTGGAATTTATCGAGGCCTTTAATCCTGCCGCGCATAAAATTCCAAGCGCACTCATCACCGATAAAGAACTTTTGCGTGCCTATAAAGCAACGGGCAAGCCTTTAATCGTCTCTACGGGTATGTCGACCATGGAAGAAATTCAAACCGCGGTCGATATTCTTGGGCTCGATAACCTGGTGATCTGCCATACCACCAGCAGCTATCCCTGCCCGCCTGAAGAGCTCAACTTGCGCATGATTCCCAAGCTGAAATCCATTTATGATTGCCCCATTGGTTACAGTGGACACGAGGTTGGCTTGGTGACCACTGCCGTCGCGGTGGCGATGGGCGCGTGCCTGGTGGAACGCCATATCACGCTTGACCGTGCCATGTGGGGGTCCGATCAATCCGCTTCTGTGGAACCCCAGGGCATCACACGATTGGTGAAGTACATCCGCGTCACTGAACGCTCCCTTGGCGATGGCATCAAAAAGGTTTATGACAGCGAACAGTCTTCACTGAGCAAATTAAGACGATATTCATAACCTATGTTAAAAGAAGGATTATTTAAAAGAGTACGCAATAAACTTGCGTTAAATCTTGACGAAATTGATAACAAAGCCCGCATTCGCAAGCTCACGGAAATTATTGAGGCGAACAAAAAGCCTGCCCAAGGGCAAGCGGTTCTGTTTTTTAACGCTTCTACCCGTCTCTCAAGGCTTAGTCTCAACGCGGGCTTTTCGCGCCTAACAGCCTGGGCGCTGGAGTTACAAGGTGTGCCCGTGGTGCATTTTGTGTGTCAGCGGGGTTTGCAACCATGCGTCTTGGGCACAAATCGCCAGGATGAAAGATTGCGAACGCCTTGCCATACCTGTGTTTTGGAGTCTGAAATTCTTTTTGAAGGCTCACAAACCATCAACTTCGACTTTAGCGAAGACCATGTATTAGAAAGTGTCTTAGAAGGTCTTGATATCGGTCAGCTTGAAAGCTTTGAGCATTTGGAAATGCCATTGGGCGCTTTGGTTTTGCCCTCAGTGCGCTGGATATTGCGCCGACATCATCTCAAATCCGATGAAATGACCCTGATGATCTATAAGGGTTATATTCGTTCTGCCTGGTCTTTTATCCAGCAATTTGAAAAGACTTTGGATGAACTCAAACCTCGTGCTTTGGT
>JAAZIH010000226.1 GCA_012800995.1 Chloroflexota bacterium | reverse complement strand
TTGGTTACCAGACAATTTATCGTGCCAAGTAAATCCACAAGTGTAAAAGATTCGATTATTACCTGGGGAGTGGATGAAAGCTTGCCATTTACCATTCAAGTTGAAGCTCCAGTGAATACGCCGCCTAATGAATATGTATCCATTCAAATTTATCGGAAGCATTGGAACAATCCAATACCAATGTGGCATGTTACAAGCAATAAATGGATGTTCTTGTTATATGGCAACGGACAAACACAAGACCTTGACATTCGCTTCTGCCGAAATGACAATTGCGATATCGCCTACGATGAAGAGAGCTTTATCACACCTGTTACGTTAAACTTTTCTGATGCTGGCGAAAAACTGTTTCAAATTAATCAGTGGCACAATTGGGATGATACTGGTGTTCTAATATATGAAAAAACAGGGGATGGTCTTCAAAACAAACTTAACGGCATTGAACTTAAAAAAGGTGTCAAATCATCAGAATTGCCCTACTTGTTGTCAAACCTAACTGAGATACGTGAGAATGGCATAAACTGGCTTGTAATCAGACCAAGCTGGGATGTTTATTTGGATGGTGATTTGCCGGTCATTAGCTCATCCAGAGAAAGCCTAATGTTTAATGAGTTAGCTTACCTTTGTAAACAAGCAAAAGAAAAAAGTATGCGCGTTTCAATTTATCCAGAGCTTAGCTTTCCTACGAATGCGGAAGAATTTTGGTCTACGGCTACTCGAAATGAAGCCTGGTGGCAACGTTGGTATCAGGAATATGCTCATTTTATTAACAACTTTTCGATCTTCGCCTCACAAAGTAATATTGATCACTTGATTGTCGGCGAAAATAACATCAGATTTAGCTATCCTGATACTTTAGAAGCTGATGAAGAAAAACTTGGCACACCGGACTATGCTTCAGAAACATGGTCTACGATGCTTGGGCAAATTCGCAACAATTATTCAGGCACCCTGCTTTGGGCAAGTCTCGTAAACGATTTGCCAGAATATTCTTTTTTGGATTTAATCGATGGTTACTATCTCTTGCAAAATCATTCCGATGAAACATTCGATTCGGCAAGTTTAAACCAACACATTCAAGCCATGCTTAAACCATATTATGAGAAAAATCAAAAACCTATTTATATCGGTTTAAATTTTCCAGCGCTTTCGGAAGAAGCAATGACATATACAGACCACTCTGAACCTCTAATTACACCTCTTTCTGATGGTGACTCATATTTGATTGATCTCAACAACCAGGCTTATTTATATAGCGATTTTACATGTTCTTATCAAGCTCTGAACTGGATTAGTGGAATCAGTACCCGTGGTTTTAATCTGGCATTACACTTAACTGATATCTCATCATCCATCTACGGTAAGCCGGCGATGAATGAATTCTTAAAATGTATGTATAAATCACAATAGGAGAACACTTAGTAAATGACACAAAAAACGATTATTGCAAAAGAAATGGAACGCATTGGCCTCGGTGAGGTAAAGGAATATTACTATAACCTCGATCGTTCTGAGATAATAACCCATGGTCTTAGAAATGGCGAAGGAGAGCTTTCAAATGAGGGCGCCTTTGCTGTCAATACTTCCCCATTTACGGGACGTTCGCCTAACGATAAGTACCTCGTCCAGAATGACGATCCGGATTTATGGTTCGCAACCGGCACTGAGCCTATTGATGATGCCAAATATCAAGTCCTGAAAGCAAAATTGCTGGCAAAAATGAACACCCAAAGGCTCTATGTGCGTGACGTTATTGCTGGTGCTGATCCTACCCACGCAACGCGCATCCGTATTATTACGGATAATGCTACCGGCAGTCTTGCTGCGTCCAATATGTTTATCCCCCACGAGGGTCCAGAACCACATCAGGATCCTGATTTGACGATGTTTGTCTCAAATGACTTCTCTGCTGACGCTGAAGCTGATGGATTGCGTTCACCAGCGATGGTTGTTTTGAACTTTGATGATAAAGCTGTCTTGATTGGACTCACCCGTTATGCGGGAGAAATCAAGAAATCTGTTTTCACATTTATGAATTATGTATTACCCAAAAAAGATATACTTTCTTTACACTGCTCAGCCAACAAAGCCAAGAATGGTGATGTCGCTTTGTTCTTCGGATTGAGTGGAACTGGTAAGACTACCCTTTCTTCAGACCCGGAACGCGCCCTCATTGGCGATGACGAACATGGTTGGAGTGACGATGGGATCTTCAACTTTGAAGGTGGATGTTACGCCAAGACCATTCGTATTAACCCCAAGTACGAACCCTTGGTATGGGATGCGATAAACCGTTTTGGTGCGATGTTGGAAAATGTGCCTTTGGATGAAAAACATCGACCAGACTTCAACTCAAACGAGGTTACTGAAAATACCCGAGCAAGCTATCCTCTTTATTTCATCTCAAACTTTGAACCGAGTGGTCAAGGTGGACATCCAAATCACATCTTTTTCCTCACTGCTGACGCTTTTGGTGTAATGCCTCCTCTCGCGCGGTTATCCAACGAACAGGCTATGTACTACTTCCTGAGTGGATATACTTCAAAGTTAGCTGGAACCGAACGCGGATTGGGCGATAAGCCCCAGGCAACGTTCTCAACTTGTTTTGGAGCGCCTTTCTTGCCCCTCAAACCGGCCATTTACGCTAAGCTACTCTCAGAACGACTTGAAAAACATGGTACAAAAGTTTGGCTTTTGAACACAGGCTGGGCTGGTGGCGGATTTGGTGTTGGCGAACGCATTGCCCTGCCTTTAACCCGTGCAATGATTGATGCGGTTTTGAGTGGATCTTTGGATAATGTTGAAACGCACACACACCCCATTTTCAATATTGAAATTCCGAACGCAGTTGCTGGTGTACCCGATGAGGTTCTCAATCCGGAAAAATCATGGGCTGATTTTGAAGCCTATAAGATAGAAGCCAACGGTTTAGCTGAGCAATTCATTAAGAACTTTGCCAAATATGAAGATTCAGTTTCAGAGTTGGTAACTCAATCAGGTCCCAAGATTCTGAAAGACTAAGCCTTTAGATAAGAAAGGAAAAGATATGGACAGATTCGTAATAAATGGTGGCATTCCTCTTTCTGGCGAGATGATTCCTCAAGGCAATAAAAATGCGGCTCTGCCCTTAATGTCGGCAACCTTACTCAGCGAGGAGCCGGTCATATTGCATAATATGCCTGATATTCGGGATGTGCATACCATGCGTCAACTTTTGCAGAGTCTTGGCGTCAGCATTCGTCAGATTGGAAATTCCAATTCCTGGGAGTTTCACGCAAAAAACATCCGACCGGCTGATCTTGATCCTGAACTTTGCCGCAAGATACGTGCTTCTATTCTTTTAGCTGGACCTATGACTGCTCGATATGGTGCACTTGAATTGCCACCACCAGGAGGTGATGTTATTGGTCGGCGCAGAGTCGACACACACGTTTTGGCACTTGAAAAATTAGGAGCGACATTCGAGTTTGACCAAGGAACCTTCAAATTCAGTGCGAAAGGATTAAAAGGTGCGGATATATTGCTTGACGAAGCCAGCGTAACCGCTACCGAAAACGCCATTATGGCAGCAGCTCTATCCAAGGGTCTAACTACCATTCGCAATGCCGCATCTGAACCGCATATTCAAGAGCTTTGCCACATGCTCAATGCTTTAGGTGCCCAGATAGAAAATATTGGGTCGAACACTTTGCTTATAAATGGCGTTGAAAGTCTTCATGGTGGTGAATTTACCATTGGCCCGGATTATCTTGAAGTGATTAGTTTTGTCGGAGCTGCTGTAGTAACACGTGGCAGCATACGCATCAAGAACGCCGGTATTGACCATTTGAGCATGATTCGATTGGTGCTCAAACGCTTAGGTGTAGATATTGAATATGATGGTCCAGACTTGATCGTAGACTCGAATCAAAGATTAGTCATTGAACCTGATTTAGGTAACGCTATACCGGAAATCAGCGTTATGCCTTGGCCAAGCTTTCCAACTGACTTAATGAGCATCGCGATTGTTATTGCTACCCAAAGCAAGGGTGCAGTTCTCTTTCACGATTGGATGTATCCAAGCCGAATGTTCTTTATTGATAAACTGGTTTCTATGGGTGCGCAAATTGTTTTGTGCGATCCTCACAGATGTATCGTCAATGGTCCCACCCCACTCACTGGTGAAACCTTAGATAGCCCTGATATTCGCGCCGGTACTGCATTGGTTCTGGCAGCTCTTTCAGCTGAAGGTAGTTCGACAATTCGAAATGTTGCCCAAATTGATAGAGGCTATTCCAAAATAGAAGAAAAACTACGCGCACTTGGGGCTGATATACAACGTATAAGCGGCGACTGAAACAAAATGCAACTAAAAGGAAAAAAGCATCCGCGTAATCGTGGATGCTTTTTGTATAAAAATATTGTTTGATTAAGCTTTGCTGTTGGCTACTTCAAGAAAATTCTTGATTGTGTCACGCAACATCGGTTCGGGCAAAACACCTACCTGTCGATGAACAATTTTTCCATCTTTCATCATCAGCATCGTTGGAATGCCTTGAACACCGTATTTACTGGCCCATTCCTGGTTTTCATCAGTGTTCACCTTGGCAATAATGAGTTTTCCTTCAAATTCCTTTGCCATTTTGTCCAAAATCGGACCAAGCATTTTACATGGACCACACCATGGAGCCCAAAAATCAACGATTACAGGAAGTGGATTCTCAAGTACATTTTTTTCAAAAGCGGCATCAGTAACATTAATTGGTTCTTTTATCATTTTCTATTCCTTCAAATTGATACAAAACAGTATACAGATTATTTTTTACGATTGCAAGTCTGAGCTTATTCAAAGTTATAAATTGTTAAACAACTCAATTAGTTTCGGTATAAATATCATCCCTCCAACTAAAACAGATAAAATCGCCGCAATTAAAACAAAAGCAGCTCCAACGTCCTTAGCGATTTTCGCCAGTGGATGTATTTCAGGGCTTATGATATCCACCATAGTTTCTAAAACAGTGTTTAATAGCTCTGCCATCCACACCAAGCCAATGACAATTACGATTGGTATCCACTCTTGAAGAGTTAATTCAAATAAAAAACTGAGAACAACAACAAATATACTTATGATGGCATGTATCCAGGCGTTCTTTTGTGTTTTCAAGGAATAAGCTAATCCCTCGAATGCATTTTTAAAAGAAAGCGTGCGTTCTTTTAAAAAAATCAAAGTTTCTTTAAACCGTCTGTTTTCTTGCATAAGCAAATTGTACTTTACCTATACAGAAAATGCGATAAAATGAAATATATGCGGGTGTTGCCAAGTGGTAAGGCATTAGCTTCCCAAGCTAACATTCGTGGGTTCGAATCCCATCACCCGCTTGTAAAAAAGCTCCGGTTGATTATCCAGAGCTTTTTTTACATGTTTATCTATACGTCTTTTCGAAAGGATTATTCTATACTGTACTTGTAGACCCGGTGATTTTTGTAAGGCTTCACACCAAGATTTAAAAGATCCTTGCGCATTTGCACTGCGGTTTCAGCTACTTGCGAAAGCTCACCATTTACAAGTCTCGGATGATTTTGGGTTGCGGCTAACAGGGTGTCAAACAACAAGGCGTTACCTCCCATGCCCTGATACTCTGGCAGAATAGCAATACCATTGTAACAAACCCAATCGGTCTTATTTAATTCAAGGAGCAATCTGATTATCTCGATTGGACCCATCTTGCCCTTATTCTTTTGCATAGCCCGTGAAATATCTGGGAAAGGCAAAACAAAGCCAACCAAATCACCATTTTCATTCAAAATGACCTGAACCATTGTGGGAATAACAACCAACAGGGCATTATTCAAGACATAATCAAGTTCTCGGTCGGTAAGAGGGTAATATTCCCAATTTTGTACAAAAGCACCATTATAGGCCTCTTTAATGCGTGTTTTCCAGGCTCTAATCTCTTTCTTATCTTTAAAACTCTTGATTGTCAGTCTCGCCCGTTTTCTTGCAATTCCAACAGCTTTTTTTATCTTTTCAGGCATTACGAATTCTTGAGGTTTAACGAAACTACTCACAAAATCCACTTCTTTGGTAAACCCGTAAGTTTCTACCAGCGTTTGATAATAAGGGAAGTTGTAGTTCATCATATTCATCATCTGGCGATGCTCGTTCCCTTCAATTTGAATGCCATAACCATCCAATGGACCATAGCCTTTAGGTCCGACAATTTGATTTAAACCCCGGGCCTTTGCCCAAGCGATAGCTGTATCAAAGAGCGCATTAGCAACGTCTTGGTCGTTGATACAATCAAAAAGGTAAAAAGACCCTTGTTTGGTTTTATGGAAATCATTAAAGCGTTTGTTTTCAAGCGCGGCGATGCGCCCTACGACCTTGCCATCTCTTTGGGCAATCCATTGATCTGACTCTGAATGTTCATACCAGGGATGTTTCTCTTTATTTAGCTGCATATACACATCAGCTTTAAAAGGAGGCACGAACTGTGGCACATCTTTATAAAGTTCATACTGGAATTCAACGAAAGCCTTCTTTTCTTTCTTAGTTTCGACAGGGATAATTTCTATCATTATTCTCTCCTTTTAAAAAATAATCACAATGACATTATACTCCTCAAACGAAGTCCTATGTGTTCATAACCCAAAAGCTATTAAAAAGATGTAATTTGTCTTTATTTTAATCGTATTTCGTTCTTCTTTTACTACCACTTCAGTAGCTTAACCACAGCCAATTCTAATAAATAATTGCAAATTACTTGCTGATACCGCTCCGTTGATATATAATCCTGTCGCTTTAGTCGGCAAGAAAGAGGATTTTATGATTGATGTAAATGATTTAAGAAAAGGCGTTATCTTTTTACAAGATGGCAACTTATATCGTGTTTTGGAATATTCCCACAATAAACCTGGACGTGGTTCAGCTACGATCCGTGTTAAAGCCCGTGATTTGCGCAAAGGCACTACGCTTGAAATGACTTTTATTTCGGGTGACCGTATTCAATCCGTTCGCTTGGATTATCATCGCGTTGAATATTTGTATCGTGATGATCATTTCTTCTATTTTATGGATATGGAAACATTTGACCAGCCTGCCATCCCTGCAAGTTTAGTTGAGGATGTTGAAGGTTTTATGAAAGAAAACATGGAAGCTAAACTCACTTTTTATGGTGATGAAGCATTGGATATAGAATTGCCAACCACGGTTGACCTGCTTGTTACAATAGCCGAAGTAGCCGCGCGTGGCAATACTGCAACTGGTCTTACCAAGCAAGTTGAAGTTGAAACAGGCCTGAAAGTGCAAGTGCCAGCGTTTGTAAACGAAGGTGACACTATTCGTGTTGACACTCGCTCTGGCGAATATGTCACCCGTGTTTAATTCAGCAAAGACAAAACGAGATTATTAAACACATGAAAACTCCTTATGGCCGCGAATGTCGCTTCTTTTATGGCGATTATTATCGCGGCCGTAATTTTGAGGAATGTCGTGGTTTGATAAACCCGCAGGAAAAACAAAACTGGGACTCCACACTTTGCAAAGACTGTCCTGTACCAGCTATTCAACTTAATAATAACTGCCCTAACCTTGTGCTCACAGTCTACATTAGCAAAGTATTGTTTAAGAAACGAGTAAAAGTCAAAGCGAGTTGTAGCAAAACATTGCTGCCTGTTAAAGACCCTAATATTGGTTGCGGGCACTGCCACGAAAACTAATTGATGTAAGAGAATCATTAAAATAAGCTTCTTTGCTTACTGCCTGTTTCGTGATTAATGACCAGCTTGGTATAATTAAAAAACATAGTAAGTTTCGAACCTGGAGGCTCGAGTGAAACCAAGACGACAATCATTTATAATATCCGCCCTTTTGCTTCTCGCAATTGTGACGATGACCTTTTATGGTTTGCGGCAACAAACAATCGTTTCTGAAATGGTTCCGATTAACCGCGTTGCTTCTGAGCTCAATGAAGGGAAAATCACAAAGCTTGAAGCGGACGGTGATACGCTCTATATAAAATACGAAGACCCAAAACAAACCTACAAGTCGACACTTGACCCAAAAATGGGTTTGATTGATCAACTAACACAGTTGGGTGTTACCGAAACAGCTCTTCAAAATCCCAATCTTGAAATCCGTATCAAAGTCCCTGGGTTTTGGACAAACTTAATTATCGGTGTCATGAACTTTTTACCCTTCATCCTTATGGGTGTTCTCTTTTGGGTTTTTATTCGCCAGGCGCAAGGTTCAAATAATGCAGCAATGCAATTTGGTAAATCCAGAGCCCGAATGCTGAGTGGCGAACAATCAACGGTTACATTTGCTGATGTTGCCGGAGTTGATGAGGCAAAAGAAGAACTTCAGGAAGTTGTAGAGTTCCTAAAGGAGCCTCAAAAATTCATGGCACTTGGTGCGCGCATACCAAAGGGTGTATTGCTCATTGGTTCACCTGGCACAGGTAAGACCCTCATGGCAAAAGCGGTTTCCGGCGAAGCTGGTGTTCCATTCTTCTCAATTTCCGGCTCCGAATTTGTTGAAATGTTTGTTGGTGTTGGAGCCAGTCGGGTGCGCGATTTGTTTGACGAAGCCAAAAAACGTTCTCCTTGTATCGTCTTTGTCGATGAAATCGATGCTGTAGGTCGCCAACGCGGTGCTGGATTGGGTGGCAGCCATGATGAACGCGAACAGACCCTCAACCAATTGCTGGTTGAAATGGATGGTTTTGGAACGGATACCAACGTCATCGTTATTGCTGCCACAAACCGACCCGATATTCTTGATCCCGCTCTGCTGCGTCCTGGTCGCTTTGATCGACGCGTTATGCTGGATAAACCGGATATGAAAGGACGTGAAGAGATTCTTAAAGTCCATGCTCGTGGAAAACCGATTTCAAATGAGGTCGATTTGGGTGTTTTAGCTCGCGGGACGCCAGGCTTTGCTGGCGCTGATTTAGAAAACCTGGTAAACGAAGCTGCCCTTTTAGCAGCTCGTCGCAATAAAAAAGTCATTGGGAACTCAGAATTTGAAGAAGCAGTCGAGCGTGTTATTGCCGGACCTGAACGAAAAAGTCGTTTGATGAATGAGGACGAAAAACGATTAACAGCCTATCACGAAGCTGGTCACGCCATTGTTATTGCTTCGTTACCAGAAGGCGATCCCATTCAAAAGATTTCTATCATTTCTCGTGGAATGATGGGCGGGTTTACTCTTTCATTACCCGTCGAAGATATTAATTACCAATCAAAGAAAATGATTTTAGCAGACATCACCGGTTTACTTGGTGGTCGTGCTGCTGAGGAATTGATGGCTAACGATATCACCTCAGGTGCTTCAAATGATATAGAGCGCGTTACCAAACTTGCGCGTGCGATGGTTACCCGCTTGGGTATGAGCGAAGAAATGGGCCCAATGGTTTACGGACAAAAGGAAGAACTTGTTTTCCTGGGGCGCGAAATCTCAGAACAGCGTGATTATTCCGAAGCGGTCGCGGAAAAGATTGACGCGGAAGTTTCTCGCATTGTAAAAGAATGTTACCAACACGCAAAAGATATCCTGACTGAGCATAAAGGCAAATTAATTGAACTTGCTGAAAAATTGCTTGACCAAGAAACGATTTCGAAAGAAGAGTTTGAGGAAATCTTCCCATCTCCTACCAAAAAGACCTATGGAGTACCCCTCATTATAACTGACTAACTAACCGAAGTATTGATCAATCAGACTCAGCATCTTCTCAAAGCTTGCTGGGTCTGTTGCTTTAAACCAATGGATATGCGGATCGCTTGGTTTGAACCAGTTTGCCTGTCTGCGAACAAATTGTCGGGTATGGCGTTTAATAAGGGTTACAGCTTCCTCAAAACTGATTTCACCTTCAAGATAGGCGATGGTTTCTGCGTAACCAATCACACCAATCTTTTTTACATGGTCTTTTAGACCGCTTTTAATTAAGGCTTCAACTTCTTCAATCAATCCATCTGCAAACATATTTTCAATACGGAGGTCGATGCGTTTATAGAGATTCTCGCGGTCCCAGTCAATACCGATAGTCAGCGTATTATATAGGGATTCAACACGTTGTCTTTGGTTAGAAAAAAGATCTCCGGTAGATAGAATGACTTCCCAGGCTCTAATTGTGCGGCGTGTATTTCGGTAGTCAATGTTTCCTGCAGCATCTGGATCGATAACGGATAAGAATTGGTATAAACGCTCGAAACCAATTGTTTCGCCCCATTTCTCAATAGCAGCTCTTAAAGCTGGATTTGGTGGCAATTTGGGCACCTGCCAGCCTTGCACAATTGCACGGTAATATTGTCCTGTACCTCCCACCATGATGGGAATTTTGCCGCCCTTGTTTAAATCCGCTATGAGTGCTTCGATTGATTTTAGGTATTCGCCCAGGCTCCAAATATCTTTCACACTGCTAACATCAATCATATGATGTGGCACAGTCTGGCGCTCTTCTTGGCTTGGTTTGGCTGTGCCAATAGATAGCTCACGATAAAGATATCGAGAATCAGCGGATATGATTTCTGAGTTAATATGCTGGGCTAATTGAATGGCAAGGTCTGTTTTGCCCGATGCAGTTGGTCCAACCAGGTAGATTAATGGCCATCGCTGAAAAGGTTTAGTCATCAAACAACCCCAGGCGTTCAAAATGAAGTATTTCTGCTTCTTTGTTTTTGTCGAACTTTTCAACAACGATCAAATCAAGCTGCCATTCAACATCTTCCAATTTTTGTTCAAAAAGATAGTGATCTATACACCGAAATAAAGCGTTTAGCTTTTTTTTAGTCATCGCGTATTCAGCTAAACCATAATGGTCATTTCTACGTGTTTTTACTTCAACAAAGAAATAAACGCCATCTTTAATCATGATGAGGTCAATCTCATCATTTTGATGCTTAAAATTGCGCTGAATAAACTCGTAGCCCTTGTTTTCAAGCCAACGCAACGCGATATCTTCTCCCCACTGGCCAATTCTTTGTCGATAGGTCTTAGTCATAATTTAAGTATATCAAGCCAGCAGGTAATTCGCGCGATATTTTAGAAAATGTTCTAATTGTGGTCAAATATTTTGTCTTTTTACGAT